>JAKDNL010000448.1 GCA_030451825.1 Pseudonocardia sp.
CCGCCTCACGGGGAGGCCGCCGCACGGCACGGCGCTGTCCCCGGACGCTGCGGAGGCGGACGGCGCGTCGTCGGCGCGCAGCGTCGCGGGGTCCCAGTCGCGTTGGACGGAACCAGTGTCGTGCGTCGCGGCGGCGAAGGTGTCCTGGTCGAGGACCGTGCGGAGGTAGGGCGCCGTGGTCGCGACGCCGTCGACGCGCAGCTCGGCCAGCGCCGCGGACAGGCGGCGGCGGGCGGTGTCGCGGTCGGGTCCGAGGACGAGGATCTTGGCGAACATCGAGTCGTACTCGGCGGCGACCGTTCCGCCGGACTCCAGGCCGGTGTCGGTGCGCACGCCGGGGCCGGTGGGCAGGGTCAGGGTGGCGACCCGGCCGGGGGAGGGGCGGAACGACTGCGCGGGATCCTCGGCGGCGATCCGCGCCTCGATCGCGTGGCCGCGCACCGCGACCTCACCGGGAGTGAGGGTGAGCGGGCGTCCGTCGGCGACGCGCAGCTGCTCGGCGACCAGGTCGACACCGGTGACCAGCTCGGTGACGCCGTGCTCGACCTGCAGGCGGGTGTTCATCTCCAGGAAGAAGAACTCGCCGGAGGAGACCAGGAACTCCACCGTCCCGGCGCCGGTGTAGCCGACGTGGCGGGCGATCCGCAGCGCGGCGTCGGTCATCGCGGCGCGCACGTCCGGCGCCAGGTCCGGTGCGGGTGCCTCCTCGATCAGCTTCTGGTGCCGGCGCTGCACCGAGCAGTCGCGGTCGCCGAGCGCGAGGACGGTGCCGTGCTCGTCGCCCAGTATCTGGACCTCGACGTGCCGGGGCCGGGTGAGGTAGCGCTCGAGGTGCACCTCCGAGCGGCCGAACGCGGCGGCGGCCTCGCGGCCCGCCGCGGCGAGCGCGTCGTCCAGGCCGTCGACGCCCTGCACCACGCGCATCCCGCGCCCGCCGCCGCCGAACGACGCCTTGACCACCAGCGGCCAGCCGACGTTCTCCGCCGCTGCGACGACGGCCTCGCGGTCCGCACTGTCATTGCCGGTGGGGGCGATGGCGCCGGTGCCGGGCGGGACCGGGACGCCGCAGGCGACCGCGACCGCGCGGGCCGCGACCTTGTCGCCCATCTGCGCGATCACCTCCGGTGACGGGCCGACGAAACGCATCCCGGCCGCACCGACCGCCGCGGCGAATCCGGCGTCCTCGGAGAGCAACCCGTAGCCGGGGTGCACCGCGTCCGCGCCGGACGTCTTCGCCGCGCCGAGCAGCGCGTCGACGTCGAGGTAGGACTCCCGCGCGGCCGCCGGTCCGATCCGGTGCGCCTCGTCGGCGAGTCGCACGTGCAGGGCCCCGGCATCGGCGTCGCTGTAGACCGCGACGGCGCGCAGGCCCAGCTCACGGCAGGCACGCACGATCCGCACCGCGATCTCCCCGCGGTTGGCCACCAGGACGGTGCGGATAGCCGGCTGCTCGGCCACGTGGGGCTCCTTGTCCGTTCGGTGAGGGTGCTCGGACACTGTCTACCAATCGACCGTCTGGTAGTCTAGCGTCACCGGCGAGATGAACGACCGGCTCACCGGAGGAGGGCGTGTGACGGCGAGCGACACCAGCATGGACGGGCGGCTGGCGGTTCTGCGCGAGCGGCGCGCCCGTGCCCTGGAGATGGGCGGGCCCGAGGGTCTGCGCAAGCACCGCGAGTCCGGACGCCTGCCGGTCCGCGAGCGGGTCGACATGCTCGTCGATCCGGACACCTGGTTCGAGATCGGTGCGCTCGCGTTGCCTGAGCGCCGCACCGCCAAGCACATCCCCGGCGACGCCGTCGTGACCGGGTTCGGCCTGCTCGACGGCCGGCGGATCGGCGTGATCGGGATCGATGCCAGCGTCGTCGCGGGCACCACGGCGCCGATCAGCATGCGCAAGCAGGGCCGCCTGATCGAGCACGCTCAGAAGCACGGCTTCCCGCTGGTGCTGCTCTGCGACGCCGACGGCGGCCGGATGCCCGACGTCTCCGGCTGGCGGTTCTCCGGACTGCCGCTGGACTTCACCTCGTTCCTCGAGCCCGCACCCGGCGCGCCGGTCATCCCGCGCGCGGCCGCGGTGCTCGGTCCCAGCTACGGCGACTCCGCGCTGCACGCCTCCACCGCGCACTACGTGGTGATGGTGCGCAGCGCGTCGCTGGCGCTGTCCGGGCCGTCGGTGGTGGAGCCGGCGATCGGGGAGAAGGTCACCGACGAGGAGCTGGGCGGCCCGGCCGCGGCGACCGAGGCCGGCAACGCGCACCTCGTCGTCGAGACCGAGGCGGACGCGATGGACGCGATCGCCGCGTTCCTGTCCTACCTCCCGCAGAACTCGCACCGGCCGGCTCCGGAGGCGCCCGCGCGTCCGCCGGGCCGGGACCCGGCCGAGTTGGAGACGCTCGTGCCGACGGGCTCGCGCGCCGGCTACGACATGCGCGACGTGTTCGCCTGCCTGGCCGACGAGGCGAGCGTGCTGCCCTGGGCCGACGGCTGGGGCCCGAGCCTGCTCACCGCGCTGGCCCGGATCGAGGGCCGCCCGGTCGGGCTGGTCGGCAACCAGCCGATCGTCCGCGCCGGTGCGCTGGATCCGGCGGCGCTGGCCAAGGAACGGGCGTTCGTCGACCTGTGCGACACGTTCGGCCTGCCGCTGGTGTTCCTGCACGACGTACCCGGCCTGATGATCGGTACCCAGGCGGAGAAGGCGGGCATCCTGCACGGCTACGAGGCGCTGGTCTCGCGAATCTCGCAGGCGCGGGTGCCCAAGGTCGGTGTGGTGCTGCGCAAGGCCTACGGCGGCGGGCACTTCGCGATGGGCGGGCGCCCGACCCGGCCGGACTTCCTCTACGCCTGGCCGACGGCGGAGCTGGGGTTCATGGCCCCGGAGACCGGCATCCGCACGATCCACCGCCGCCGGCTGGAGACCGTGCTCGCCGAGCAGGGCGCGGCGGCGCACGCGGAGCTGGTCGAGGAGCTCACCGCGGAGTGGATCAGCGAGGCGGAGCCGTGGGAGGCCGCGGCGAACCTGTCGCTCGACGACGTCATCGAGCCGGCGACCACCCGTCACGTGGTGGCCACGAGCATCGATATCGCACTCGGTGGTTCGGGCACGGGAGGTCGGGAATGACGAACCTGCGGGCCGAGGTGGACGGCGCGGTCGCGCTCTTCGTGATCGACGCGCCGGAGAAGCTGAACGCGATGGGCACGACGTTCTGGCCGGAGCTGCGCGACGCGCTGAGCACCTGCGAGGCCGACGACCGGGTCCGGGCCGTGGTGATCACCGGGGCCGGGGAGAAGGCGTTCTCCGCCGGAGGTGACATCGCCAGCTTCGCGGAGCTGGGCGACGCGGCCGCGAAGCGGGCGTTCCAGCAGGAGTGCATGCGCACGTTCGCCGCGGTCGAGGAGTCGCCGCTGCCGGTGATCGCCGCGGTGAACGGCTACGCGATGGGCGGGGGCTGCGAGCTGGCACTGGCCTGCGACGTCGTGCTGGCCGCGGACACCGCGCGGTTCGGCATGCCGGAGACGGCGGTCGGCCTGGTCCCCGGGTTCGGGGTGCTGCGCGCGCCGTCGGTGATCGGGCGGCACTGGACGAAGCTGATGATGTTCGCCGGGGAGAAGGTCGACGCCGACACCGCGGTGCGGATCGGCCTGGCGCAGAAGGTGATCCCGGCAGCGGAGCTGATGGCCGAGGCCCGCAAGCTGGCCGAGCGGATGGGGGCCGCGGCGCCGTTGGCCGTCGCGACCGGGAAGAACCTCGTCAACCGGGGCGTGGACCGGGCCGAGTTCGATCACTCCACGGCCGCGTTGACGGTCCTGCACTCGACGCGTGACGCCGCCGAGGGGATCGCCGCGTTCGTCGGCAAACGCCCGCCGCGGTTCGAGGGGCGCTGAGCCGTGGCCGATGCCCGGCAGGACCCGGGGCAGGGAGGCGACCCGTTCGTCGCGCTGATGCGCCGCTACGTCGTCGACTACACGAACCGCCGGGACACGAGCGTCTGCGCCGAGATCATGGAGCCGGACTACACGCTGCGGATGGGCCCGCACGAGGTGTCCGGGCGCGACGAGGCCTACATCCCGGCGTCGCTCAAGCAGTTCACCCAGTTCCCGGGCCTCGGGCTGACCGTGCACGAGGTCATCAGCAACGGCGAGCGCCTGGCACTGCGGTTCTCCGAGCACGGCGCGTCGGTGCGGCACGGCGGCGCCGCCGCGGCCTGGACCGGGCTCGGTCTCTACCGCTGGAACGGCACCCGGCTGCGGGACAACTCCGTCGAGCAGGACTACCTGTCCCGGCGCCGCCAGCTCGCCTCCGGTGAGCCGGCGACGGTCAGGCCGCCCGCCGTCGCGCCGTGGGACACCCCGGCGCGGGCGGCCGATCCGTCGGCCGAGGCCGTGGTGCGGGCCTGGATCGCGGAGGGCTTGCCCGCCGGCGGCCCGCCCGGGGCTGGCTCGTCGACCGTGGGAACGTCGCTGACCTGGGACGACGGTGGCCCGGGCAGCGAGCGCGCGGTGCTGGCCGACCCGGCGTCGATCGTCGACGAACTGTTCTCCGCCGGTGCCGCTGTCGCGTTCCGGCTGACCTGCCACGGGCGCTACGTGGGCGGGCTGGGCGACGTCACCGACGCTTCGGCGGGCACCCCGGCGACGCTGCACATGGTCGGGCTGGTGCACGTGGCCGACGGACGGGTCGTGTCCGGACATCTGGTGCGCGACCGGCTCGGAACGGCCCGCGCGCTGTCGACCGGCCGGGCCCGCAACGCAGACACGCGAGGACCGATCAGGAGGCTCCCGTGACCGGTGCGATCGCCGACGACCTGCTGACCGCGCAGGCCAGCGCCGACCCGTACGCCGTGTTCGACGCGCTGCGTCGTGACGATCCGGTGCACTGGAGCGAGACCCACCGCGCGTGGCTGATCACCCGCTACGCCGATGTCTCGGCGGCGTTCGCGAACAAGGCCTTCTCCAACGACCGGGTACGCCCGGTGCTGGCCAAGCAGCAGGCCCGGCGTGCCCAGGATCCTGGACAGGCGGGGTCGGGCGGCGGGGCGGACCGACCGGCGAGCGCGTCCGAGGCCGTGCTCGGCCTGATGTCGGGCTGGATGGTCGTCTCCGACCCGCCGGCGCACACCCGTCTGCGCAAGCTCGCGGCCGGCGCGTTCAAGGGCCAGCGGATCGCCGCGATGGACGCCCGGATCACCGCCCTGGTCGACGAGCTGCTCGACGGGTTCCTGCGCGGGTCCGGGGAGCAGGACCTGATCAGCGAGGTCGCCTACCCGTTGCCGGCGACCGTGATCGCGACGATGCTGGGCGCCCCGCCGTCGGACCGGGACCTGTTCCGCGAGTGGCCCGACGAGCTGGCGCTGGTGGCGTTCGGTACCGGCGGCGCCGCCCGCGCCGAACGCCACGAGCGCGCGCTGCGCGGCCTGCGCGAGATGGACGCCTACTTCCGCGACCTCGTCGGGCAGCGCCGAGCACAGCCGGGCGAGGACATGCTCAGCGCGATGATGTCGACCGACGATAGCGACGACAAACTCTCCGACGACGAGCTGGTCGCGATGTGCGCGCTGCTGCTGTTCGCCGGGCACGAGACGACCACGAACTCGATCGCCAACGCCACGCTGGCCCTGCTCCGCAACCCCGCGCAGCTGGCCGCGCTGCGGGCGGACCCGAGCCTGCTGAACACCGCCGTCGAGGAGCTCCTGCGCTACGACGGCCCGATCAAGGTGATCAACCGGTGGGTGGTCGCGGAGACCGAGCTCGCCGGCCGGACGATCTCGCCGGGGGAGCGGGTGCACCTGGTGCTGGCCTCGGCCAACCGGGACCCGGACAAGTTCGCGGACCCGGACGTCCTGGACCTGACCCGCAGCCCGAACCCGCACGTCGCGTTCGGCAAGGGCATCCACGCCTGTATCGGCGCGCAGCTGGCCCGGATGGAGACCCGGATCGCGGTCGGCCGGATCGTCGAGCG
>JAKDNL010000449.1 GCA_030451825.1 Pseudonocardia sp.
GCGCGCAGGGCGGGGACCGTGAACGAATGTGGCGTTCGTAGCGATCGACGCTACGAAGTCACGTTCGTTGCGTCGGGGTGCTCGCGCCGGGGACGGCTGGGCGGCACGTCATCAGCCAGTTCACGCTCTACGGCGGCGAGTTCGGCGCGGCGATGGCCGGCGAGTCGGTCAACGACGGCCCGTTCACCGTGCTGGTCGACGTGCCGGTGACGTGACCCGGCGCCCGGTCGCGTTCAGACGGCGAACCGGCCCCGGGCCTCGACCGGGATGAGCGGCTTCCCACTCCGGACCTTGAGCTCCTGCACCGACCAGGTGTTGCCGTCGGGGTCGGCAAAGCCGAAGAAGGTGCTGCCGTCCTGGTCGCCGAACGAGACCAGCTCGCTCGCCTCGACCCCGCGGGAGAGGAGCTCGTCGCGGGCGGCCGCCGCGTCGGCGACGCAGAGCTGGAGGCTGCGCATCGCCCCGGGCGCCATCTCCCGGTGTGGCGGCAGGTCGCCGAACACGATCGAGCACCCCGAGCCGCGCGGCGTCAGCTGGACCACGTGCATGTGCTCGTTCGTGGTGTCGTGGTCGAGATCGAACCCGACCCGGTCGCGGTAGAACGCGACGGCCCGGTCGATGTCGGACACCGGCAGGACGACGACTTCGAGGGTCCAGTCCATGGAACGCTCCCTGAGCTCACACCGGACGTGCGATCCGTCCACGGACAACAGACCGTCCGGCGCGCCGGAACTCATCTCCCGTCGGCGGACGGCCGATGCCGCCGGGCGGCGAACCCCACGAACGCGGCGCCCCCCGACACGACGACGGCCCCGCCCGGAGTCGCCCGGGCGGGGCCGTCGTGTGCGCCGCGGGAGGCGGCGAGGCGTTTCTACTTGCCGCTCGACGCGCGGGTCGAGCGGGTGGCGCCGGCAGCCTTCTCGGCACCGTCCTGGGCCGCCTTCTCGGCGGTCCCGCTGACGCGCTCGGCGTTGTGCAGCGTGTGCTCGGTGACCGACTCGGCAGCCTTGGTGGCCTGCTCGGTCATGGTCTCGACGGCACTCCGGCTCGCGCCGAGAACGGACTTGGCGAACTCACGCTGCTGCGTGAGCACCTGCTCGGCGACGTCGAACGCGCGGTCCACGGCGGCACCGGTGTCCGGCAGCTGCGGGCGGCCACCGCCGGTGAACTGCCCGGCGAAGCCCTGCACGGTCTCGGTCCAGGTACGCAGCGAATCCGTCACGGCGTCGCTCGACCGCTTGGCGATGTCGACGAACTGGTCGGTGGAGGCGGTCATCGGCCATCCCCTTTCAGAGAAGTCATTCGGCGTCGGACGGTCGTCCGTGCCGATGACTGAAAAACTACGCAGGTCCGATAAGTATGTCAAGCACGTGCGGCCTGTGGCCCCGCTCATGTCCCGCCAGAGCGCTCCACGAAGCTGCGGTAGACGCCGATCAGCGCCGTCCGCTGTTCCTCGGACAGCCGCGGATCGGCCCGGATCACGGCTTCGGTGTCCCCTGCCGGCGGCGGTGCGGCGGCAGGCTCGGCGTCGCCCCGGTGCTCCTCGTCCGCGCCGGTCGACCAGCCCGCCTGGTGCAGCATCTGGTCGGTGTTGAGGTGCAGCGCATCCGCGATCGAGCGCAGCACCTTCAACGACGGCTGGTGCAGACCGCGCTCCACCTGACTCAGGTAGGCGTTGGACACGCTCGTCATCGAGGCCATCTCGCGCAGCGAGAGCTTGGCCATCTGGCGCTGTGCGCGGATGAACCCACCCAGCGCGTTGACCTGCGCATTCCACGCCTGCTCGGCGGCTCCGCGGGCCCCGCCACGCGATGCTGGGCCCTCGGTGCCGCCGTCGTCGGGTCCCGCGCCGTTGCGGGTCGACGTGCTCATGACCGGCGTCCCGGGATCGTCCGGTCGCGCGTGCAAGTGTTCATGGAGCCGCATTGTCCCGGCACGGGCAAGCCCGTGGCGGTGCGGCCGACCTCGTGCGCGGAAATCAGCTTCGGACGTAACGGCCCGGCGCCGGCTCGAGCGGCGGGTTCGCGGCGCTACCGACCTGCTTCGGCGGGGCGACCTTCTTGCCCGCGCGCGCCTCGATCCACGGCGACCAGTCCTCCCACCAGCTCGCCTTGTGCTCGCCGGCGTCGTCGCGCCAGTCGTCCGGGCTGGCCGGCAGCTCCTCGGCCTCGCCGAACCAGTGCCGCGACTTGGGCGACGGCGGGTTCACCACACCGGCGATGTGGCCGGAGTTCGACAGGACGAAGCGAACCTTCCCGCCGAGCTTGGCCGCACCGACATAGACCCCGCGCCACGGGGCGATGTGGTCGGTCTCGGCGGTGATGACGTAGGCGTCCTGGCGCACGTCGGAGATGTCGAGCCGCTCGCCGGCCAGCTCCAGCTTGCCCTCGGCGAACTTGTTCTCCAGGTAGAGATCGCGTAGGTACTCGACCTGCATGGCCGCCGGCATCCGGGTGGAGTCGGCGTTCCAGCTGAGCATGTCGAACGGCTTCGGGTCCTCGCCGAGCATCCAGTCGTTGACGACGTAGTTCCACACCAGGTCGGTGGCGCGCAGCAGGTCGAACGTGGTCTTCATGCTCGAGGCCGGCAGGTAGCCGTCCTTGCGCATCGAGCGCTCCATCCGGTTCACCGTCTTCTCGTCGGTGAACACCCCGAGCTGACCCGGGCCGGTGAAGTCGAGCAACGTGTTCATCAGGGTCAGCGAGTTGACCCTCTTGTCGCCGCGGGCCGCCAGCCACGCGGTCGTCGCGGCGGCGAGCGTGCCACCCAGGCACAGGCCCGCGACGTTGATCTTCTCCGCCCCGGTGATCTCACCGACGGCGTCCAGTGCGGAGAGCGGTCCCTCCCGCAGGTAGTCGCTCATCGTGAGCTCCCGCAGGGACGAGTCCGGGTTCCGGTAGCTGATCATGAAGACGGTGTGCCCGTGCTGCACGGCCCACTCCACCAGCGACTTCTCCGGTGCGAGATCCATGATGTAGTACTTGTTGATCCACGGCGGCGACATCAGCAGCGGGATCTCGTGGACCTTCTCGGTCTGCGGCTCGTACTGGATGAGCTCGATCAGCCGGTTGCGGTAGACCACCTGGCCCGGCGTGACGGCCATGTCCTTGCCCACGACGAACTGCCCCGGCGTGGTCTGACGCGGCATCCCGCGGTTCTGCACCGTGTCGCGCAACATGTTCCGCGCCCCGCGCACGACGTTGAGCCCGCCGGTCTCGACGATCTTCTTCGCCCACGCCGGGTTGGTCAGGACGGCGTTGGTCGGCGCCAGCGCCTCGGTGATCTGCTTGACCAGGAAGTCCAGCTTGCGGCGCGCGACCGGCGACACCGTCGCGGCCGCCGAGAGCTCCTCGAGACGGTCGGCGACGAGGCGGTGCTCCTGACGGCACAGGTAGTACCAGGCGTTGTTCTCCCAGGCCGGGTCCGCGTAGCGCCGGTCGTTCTCCGGCAGGACGGCCGGTCCGGTGGTGGTCTTGCCGACGGCGCGCGACGCGGCGGCCAGCACCGCACGAGCGGAGTCGGCGCCCAGGCCCAGCCCGGTCCGCAGCACCGAACCGGGGTGCGAGACCAGCGCCCGCGCGGCCTCGCCCAGGGCGTCGCCGAAACCGACCGGGTCCACCTTGGCTCCGACACCGGCCGGACTGGCCAGCTCCCGGAGGTCCTGCACGAGACTCAGGGCCTGACGGCGCAGGGTCTCGGTGGCCTCGGTCGTGTCGATGGACGGGGTGGCCGGTGGGGGCTCGTTGGACACTGCGATTCGCTCCTGAAGTCGACCGGTCGGTTGTCCGTGCCTGGCGACGGGGCCCGGTCGGGGCGCACGCCGCGCGGTGATGCACCCATCGTGACGGTGTACTCACCGGTAGGCAGGGTTTGTGCGTCACGGCTCTCTGTAAGCCCTCTCACCTGCGCTTGGTCGAGCAAGCACTACTCACGGGTAGCCGCGCGCTTGCTTGACATACCGAACAGCGCTTACCGTTCGGTAACCGGGCCACCCCGGTGCATCTACGTCGATGGGAGACGGCTATGAGTACGGCGATCGGCTCCAGTACCGGTTCCGCACACGACCGCGGGCCACGTGCCGTGGACGCACCGGACACCGTCACGGACACGCCCCAGGCCCAGCCCGACCCGCTGCGCTACCTGCTCTCCTACAACGCCAGGAACATCTCCAAGGTCGTCACCGAGGTCGGACGCGCGACCCGCACCGCGTGGATCGACTCGATTCAGCGGATCGCCCGTCCCGGCGACGCCGCCCGCCGCAACCTGCTGTGGTTGTCGACGATGGCCGACCGCCAGGAGCCGGCGTGGCACCTGAAGAACGAGGTCGTCCTCTCGACGCCGTTCGCCGCGCTGCGCGACTTCACCGCCGAGGGCCACCGTGACGACGACGTCGTCCCGACGATCGTCCTGCCCCCGCAGGCCGGGCACTCGTCCACGGTGATCGACTACTCGCCGCAGCAGAGCCAGCTGGCGATGATCCGCGCGGCCGGGCTGACCCGGGTCTACGCGCTGGAGTGGAAGCCGGCCACATCGGCCACCCGCAACGTCGGGGTCACCGACTACCTGGCCGTCATCGACCGTTCGATCCGCCGGATGGGCGGTACGGCGAACGTGGTCGGCGACTGCCAGGGCGGCTGGCTGGCCGCCATCTACGCCGCGCTACACCCGGAGCGGGTCAACACCCTGACCCTGGCGGGCGCGCCGATCGACTTCCACGCCGGCGAGTCGGTGATCTCGGCGTCGACGAAGCTGATGGCCGGGGCGATGGGCATGGCGCCGTACAAGGCGCTGGTCGCGATGGGCGGCGGCAACATGCCCGGCCGCGCGGTGCTGAGCAACTTCATCAGCATCCAGCCGCAGTCCGAGGTCTCGCGCCAGCTACAGCTGCTGGAGAACATCGACGACCCGATGCACGTCGAGCGCTACCGGGTCTTCGAGGACTGGTTCAAGCACACCCAGGACATCCCGGGTGCGTTCTACCTGTGGCTGGTGGAGAACCTGTTCTGGAAGAACAGGCTCGTCACCGGGGACCTCACCGTCGACGGCCGGAAGGTCGACATGGGCGCGATCACGTGCCCGCTGCTGCTGCTGGCCGGCTCCACCGACCACATCACGCCGCCGCCGCAGCTCTTCGCGGCCGCGGACGCCGTGGGCACGCCGGAGCGCGACATCACCCGGCGCACCGCGACCGGCGGGCACCTGGGGCTGTTCATGGGCCGCGACGCCCTGCGCCAGGACTGGCCGCCGCTGATGGAGGAGGTCTACGCGCACTCGACGCCGAAGCCGGCCGGAAAGGCGTCCGGGCGTCGTCGCAGTAGCGTGCGCTCGGTGGCCGACCCCGCTGGGACCCCCCGGGTGCCCGCGCCCTGACGTGAGCAGCGTCACCCCCTCTGATCGTGGCCGGAGCCCGGTCGGAGGGGGTAAGCGGGAACGATCGTCGACCCCGATGCGTTGAACCCCCAGTAGGGCACGGCGAACGGCACGCACCTGGTGCCGCTCGCGCCCGAGTAGGGGAGGAACGCAGATGACGGTGACCATGACCGCCCCGGCCGAGACCCAGGCCGACACCCCGACCACCGACGTGGCCGCGGCAACCCGGGCCATCCCCGGACCGCGAGCGACGTCCGAGCGCTCCCGTCGCGCCGCGGCCGCCGAGGGCAGGGACAGCTTGGAGACCACCGTACCCGGTGCGCTCGCCTCGGTGGCCGAGGATCTCGATGCCCAGAGCCCCGCGGCCGACCTGGTGCGCGTGTACCTCAACGGCATCGGGAAGCGCGCGCTGCTGACCGCCGCTGAGGAGGTCGAGCTGGCCAGGCGCATCGAGGCCGGCGTGTTCGCCCAGCACCGGCTGGACACGGCGGACGCCGAGGGGACCACGCTGGACCTGCAGTACCGGCGCGACCTGCGCGCGGTCGTGCGGGACGGGGCACGGGCCAAGAACCACCTGCTGGAGGC
>JAKDNL010000450.1 GCA_030451825.1 Pseudonocardia sp.
CCGGCAGCGATAACCGCGCACGGGGGGTGGGGGTCGGAGTCAGGCCGCGGCGCCGACCGGCTCGGCATCAGCGCGGGGCCCGGAGACGGCCCGGGCGCGCTCGCGGCGTTCGGACCGCCCGGCAGCCACGGCGATCCCCAGCCCGGCCACGGCCAGCGCGGCCGCGACCAGGTTCGGCGAGGCGTAGCCCAGCCCGGCAGTGATCACCATGCCGCCGAGCGCGGCGCCGACCGCGTTGGCGACGTTGAACGCGGCCTGGTTCGCCCCCGAGGCCAGGTTCGGCGCGTCCCCGGCGCCGCTGATGATCCGCAGCTGCACGGCCGGGACCAGCATGAACGTCGTGACGGCGAACACGAACATCACCGCGATCGCGGTCACCTGGTTGCCCAGGGCCGGGATGAACAGCAGCGAGATCACGATGTCCGCGACCAGCGCGCCGTAGATCGTCGGCATCGTCGCCCGGTCGGCCAGCCGCGCGCCGAGCAGGTTCCCGACCGTCATCCCGACGCCGAACAGCGCCAGCAGCAGCGTCACCTGGGTCGGGGTGAAGCCGGCGACCTCGGTGAGCATCGGCGTGATGTAGCTGTAGGTGGAGAACAGCACGGCCCCGCCGACGGTGGCGATCAGCAGCGCCATCCACACCGGTCGACGTCCCAGCGCGCGCAGCTCCCGGCCCAGCCGGACCGGAGCTGCCCGGACGTCGGGCACCGACACCGCGACGCTGACCGCCGCCAGCGCACCGATCAGCCCGACCACCCCGAACACCCAGCGCCAGCCGAGCTGCTGGCCGAGCAGGGTGGACACCGGTACCCCGGCGACGTTGGCCAGCGTGAGCCCGGCGAACATCTTCGCCATCGCCCGGGCCCGGCGCTCCGGGGAGACGAGGTTGCCGGCGACGACCGCCCCGATGCCGAAGAAGGCACCGTGCGGCAGCCCGGCCAGGAACCGGGCCACCACGACCCAGTCGTAGGTCGGCGCGATCGCCGAGACGGCGTTGAACAGGCCGTAGGACGCCATCAACGCGATCAGGACGGCCTTGCGCGGGAACCGGTTCGACACGGCGATCAACAGCGGCGCACCGACCACGACGCCGATCGCGTAGGCCGAGATCAGCCGTCCGGCGTCCGGGATGTCCACGGACAGACCGCCGGCGACGTCGGGCAGCAGGCCCATGATGACGAACTCACCGGTGCCGATCGCGAACGCGCCGATCGCCAGGGCGGCGAGCGCGAGCGGTGTACGAGTACGAATGGGCGCAGCGCGCATCGTTCCTTCTTAAGTATGCGAAAGTCGTAACGACGTCCTCGACGTGAACAACTACGGTACGGACCGGGACGGCGCCGTTTCCAGCCCGCGCGGTGTCCGATCGATCACGCTGTGACCCCGCCCCGATCGGGAATGTCTTCCGGGCGCCGGAGCTGGGATCCTGGGGCGATGGCGACCGAGCGGGTTCCCCGCAAGATCTACGAACGCGAGCTTCTCCGGCTGCAGGGCGAGCTCGTGCAGATGCAGGAGTGGGTCAAGGCGAGCGGTGCGCGGGTCGTCGTCGTGTTCGAGGGCCGCGACGCCGCCGGCAAGGGCGGAGTGATCAAGCGGGTCACCGAGCACCTCAACCCGCGCGTCTGCCGCGTCGTCGCCCTGCCGGCGCCGACCGAGCGGGAACGCACGCAGTGGTACTTCCAGCGCTACGTCGACCACCTGCCCGCGGCCGGCGAGATCGTCCTGATGGACCGCAGCTGGTACAACCGCGCCGGCGTCGAGCGGGTGATGGGTTTCTGCACCGAGCCGGAGTACCGGCGGTTCCTGCGCCAGTGCCCGGTGTTCGAGGACCTGCTGGTCGAGGACGGGATCGAGCTGGTCAAGTATTGGTTCTCGGTCAGCGACACCGAGCAGGAGAAGCGCTTCCGCGAGCGCGCGGAGAACCCGCTCAAGCAGTGGAAGCTCTCGCCGATGGACCTCGAGTCGATCAGCCGCTGGGACGCCTACTCCAAGGCCAAGGACGACATGCTCGTGCACACCGACACCGACCGGGTGCCGTGGACGATCGTCGAGTCCGACGACAAGCGCCGCGCCCGGATCAACACGATCGCCCACCTGCTCTCGACGATCCCGTGGAAGCCGGTGGAGCGGCCGGCGCTGGTCTTCCCGAAACGCCCGAAGGACCGGGGCACCTACACCCGACCGCCGCGCGAGATCGAGCACGCGGTGCCCGACCACGCCGCGACCCTGCTCGGCTGACAATGGTGACCGGCACGAGCCCGGACCAGCCGGTGGTCGCGTGGATGCTGGGCGCGCTCGTCGTGACGTTCGTGGTGACGCGGCTGGTCACCCGCCTGATCCGGGCCGGCCGCGGCCCGTTCCGGGACATGAGCGTCGGTGGCGTGCACCTGCACCACCAGGTGTTCGGGATCTTCCTGCTCCTCGGGACCGGCGCGGTCGAGATCGCCTACCGGCCGTCGAGCCCGTGGCAGGAGGTGGTGGCGGTCCTGTTCGGCGTCGGCGCGGCGCTCACCCTGGACGAGTTCGCCCTCTGGCTGCGCCTCGACGACGTCTACTGGGGCCCGGAGGGCCGGCGCTCCGTCGACGCGGTCCTGCTCGCCGTCGTGGTCGGCCTGATGCTGCTGATGGGCCTGTCCCCCTTCGACGACGACGCGAGCGACGGGGCGGTGATCGGCTCTGTCGTCGTTGCGGTGAACGTGCTCACGGCGCTGGTGGCCGTCCTCAAGGGACGGACGGTCATGGGAGTGGTGGGGCTGTTCGTGCCCGTCCTCTCGCTCGTCGCGGCACTGCGCCTGGCACGTCCGGGGTCGTTCTGGGCCCGGCGGTTCTATCCGGCGGGGTCACGGAGACGGCAGCGGGCCGAACACCGTTTCCCCGCCGGGCACCGCAACCGGTGGGACCCGGTCGTCGACCTGTTCGCGGGAGCACCCGAACCGGCCGAGCGGGACCTGCCGAAGCCCTGACCCGACGTGTGCGGCAGGCGACACTCGAAAGGGGGTTCAGTTCGACAATGCCGAACGGATGTCGTTGACCCTCCGCCCTGCCGAACGGCCACCTCAACCCCGCGGCCGTCGGGTGGAGCCGGTTCCCGGTGCACCGGACCTGGCTGTACGGCTGGGGGCGGAACAAGCGCTTCGACTACTGGTGCGTCACGTCCCCGGACGCCGTCGTCGCGTTCTCCATCTCCGACGTGGACTACCGCAACGGGTTCTCGGCGTTCTTCCTCGACCGGGCGGACCGGTCCACGGTCACGTTCGGATCGAGCCGGTGGCTGCGCCGCAACCACGACATGTCGGCCCCGTGGGGCACGACCGAGATCACCGGCACCGGCCCGGGCTGCTCGGTGTCCGTCGTCCCCACCGACGCCGGGGTGCGGCTGGTGCTGGCGGCGCCCGAGCTCTCGGGCGCCCTGGACGTCGCGATCCCCGACGATCACGAGTCGATGAACGTGATCGTGCCGTGGAGCCGGCGCCGCTACCAGTACACGCGCAAGCACAACTGCCTGCGGGCATCCGGCACCCTGCACGTGCGCGACCGCGACTACCGGTTCGACGGCGACGACTCCTACGCCACCCTCGACCACGGCCGGGGACAGTGGCCCTACTCGACGGTCTGGAACTGGGCGTCGGGCAGCGGGCACACCGACGGCCACGAGATCGGCCTCCGGTTCGGCGGCAAGTGGACGGCCGGGACCCCGTCGACGGAGAACGCCCTGCGGATCGACGGGCGGATCGACGGGCGGATCGAGAAGATCAGCGAAGAACTCACCTGGCGCTACGACCCGGACGACTGGCTCGCGCCCTGGCACATCTCCGGCGAGCAGGTCGACCTGACCTTCCAGCCGGAGTACAACCGCAGCTCCTCGTTCGACCGGATCGTGGTGCGGAGCCGGGAGAACCTGGCGTTCGGCGTGTTCTCGGGGACGGTGAGAAGCTGGGACGGCGCCGTCCACCGGGTCCACGACATCTTCGGCTGGGCCGAGGAGGTCCATCGCCGCTGGTGACGCCGGGCCGTCCCGGTGCGCCCTCCGGCGGCCGGCCACGGGTTCACCCACGCTCCCGGGAGAGCTAAGCGCGACCGGCGCATGGAGGCGTCCCACACCCGTCCTCATGGTCAACGTGACAACAGGGCTCTCGGATGGCGTTCGGACAACGCTGTGGTCACGTTGACCATGGAGGGCATCGATGGCGGAGCCGCCGCGGGTGCAGGCGTCGACCTGGCGCACTAAACTAAAGACCGAGGCCGCGCAGCACGACATCCAGGCCGCGCTGGAACTCCTGCTCCGGCGAGAGGGTACGGGCCTGTCGGGCGGTCTCGGACAGGATCGGGAACTCCTCGGCCGGCAGGGCAGCCAGGACAGCGGTACCCGCTCCCGCGAGCGGACCATGGCGCTCGACCTGGAGCGCACCGAAGACGTAGCTCAGGAGGGAACGGAAGGCGATCACCCTGTGCCTTCCGGTGAATCCGGCTTCGGTGAGCACGGTGAGAACCGACTCACCCCACCGGAGTGAGCTGGGCGAGCGGTGCCGGTGGGTGAGCAGCAGCGGCACGACCTCGGGGTGAGTGGACGCCGCTATCCGGACACGGTCGGCGAGCACGCTCAAGCGCTGGCCGGCCGGCCCCGGCGACACGCTCCCCTCCCCCTCGCGCAGGACCAGGTCGACCACGAGTGCCTCGACCTCGTTGCGATCGCTGACGTAGCGGTACAGCGACATGGTGCCCATGCCTAGCTCTGTGGCGACGGCGCGCATCGAGAGGGCATCGAGTCCGGTCCGGTCGACGAGGCCCAGCGCTGCGGTCGCAATCTGGGCGGAGGTCAAGGATCGAGGTCGAGGCATGACCTTTGAGAGCGTACACGCTACGCTTACTTTCGTAGGAGTACATCGCACGCCTAAGGAGGGTCCATGCGCGAGGTCAGCGAACGTGAGTTCGTCACCGTCACGGGTGATCGCATCCGTGTTCCCGATACCGAATCTCTGGTGCACCTGCAGTTCCGGCGGTTCGCCGGGTGTCCGATCTGCAACCTTCACCTGCACTCGGTCGTCCAGCGGCACGACGAGATCACCGCCGCGGGCGTCCGCGAAGTGGTGTTCTTCCACTCGCCTGCGGATGAACTGCGCGAATACGAGCTCCCGTTCGCGGTCGTCGCTGATCCGCACAAGCGCTACTACCGGGAGTTCGGCGTCGAGTCCGCCGGGCGCGCGTTGCTGCATCCCCGGACGTGGTGCGCGATCCTGCGTGGCTCCGCCTTGACCCTCGCCGGTACGTACCGGCGACCCGCCACCAGACAGCGGGGCGGCCGGCTCGGCTTGCCCGCCGACTTTCTGGTCGCGCCCGACGGCCGTGTGCTGGCCTCCAAACGAGGCACGCACGCCTACGACCAGTGGTCGGTCGACGAGCTGCTCTCGCACGCCCGGACTGCGGTGAGCCGGTGACGCGCCACGACCAACCCGACGTCCGTGTCCGCGTCCGACCCGGTGTCCCGAAGGGACCCCTCGCTCACTCGTAGGCCCCGAAGGGTCCCTTCGCGGCAGGTCGCCGGTCGGCCGGTCGGGTCGGGCTCCCGCGTCCGCGCGCCCCAAGGGGTCCCCTCGCTCACCAGGAGGTCCCGAACGGTCCCCTCGCGACCGGCAGGGAGGCGGGGTACCGGGCCGGGAGGCGGGGTGGGTCCGCCGGCGCAACCACGGTGACCCCGCCTCGCTCTTGCCAGCCTGACGGCCGCCTGTTCCCGGACCGGCTGGACGACCTGGCCAACCGGATGGACTCGGCGGCATGTGCCCCAGATGTGCCCCAGGACGGCGACGGCGCGGGAGGAGAGCCGAGGAGCCCCAGGTAGGCTCCACTCAAGCCCTCGTAGCTCAGGGGATAGAGCACCGCTCTCCTAAAGCGGGTGCCGCAGGTTCGAATCCTGCCGGGGGCACC
>JAKDNL010000036.1 GCA_030451825.1 Pseudonocardia sp.
GGGGCGGGGGGGGCGCGCGGGGGGGGCACCGCCGGCGGCGACCTCGTGCTCGCGCTCGGCGAGCGCGGGCGTGGGGTCGAGGCCGGTCTCCTCGCCGAGCCGGCGCCGGAAGTCGCGAGCGGTCCGCAGCGCGCGTGGCGCCTGCCCGGTGGCCGCCAGCGCCCGGACGAGCAGCAGTACCGCGGGCTCGCGTAGCGGGTCGTCGGCCACCGCGCCCGCTGCGGGGCCCACGGCCTCCTCGGCGGCACCGCCCGCGAGCAGGGCCTCGACACGGCGGTCGGCGAGCTCGCGGCGGAGCTCGGCCGCCGCGTCGGTGGCGGCGCGCACCGGCGGGACCTCGGCAAGGTCGGCCAGCACCGAGCCCCGCCAGTGGTCCAGGGCCTCTTGCAGCAGCCCTGCCCCCGCGATGGGGTCGCTCCCGTCGAGGGTTCGGGCCTGCTCACGCAGGGCCCGCACCCGGCGCAGGTCCAGCCCGTCGTCGGGGAGCACGAGCCGGTAGCCGGCCTCGTCGGTGACGAGGCGGGGCGCCGCCGCCCCGAGATCGGCGCGCAGCCGCGAGACGTGGCTGTGCACGGTGGCGCGCGCGGACTCCGGCGGGTCGGCCGGCCACAGGGCGTCCACCACCTGCTCGACCGTCACCGTGCGGCCCTCGGCCAGCGCCAGCAGAGCGAGCACGGCACGCCGCTTGGGTCCGCGCAGGTCGACCGGCTCGCCGTCGACGGTGAGCCGCAGCGGGCCGAGCACGTCGACGCGGGCAGACGCGCCCTCCTCCGCACCGCCCACCGTCACCACTCCCCGTGACCAGCATGCCGGGTTGTCAGCGGCATGCAAGGGGCGTGTCAGCCGTGCGGTCGAACCTCGTCGGCGTCGGTCCACCTGTCCCGACCCCACCGTCCCGGAGGACGCCATGACCACCAGCACCACGACCCGCGACCAGGCCCTCGTGGCCGCCCTGCGCACGACCCCGATCGACGTCATCGACCCCACCGACGCCCGATACGACGAGGCCCGCCGAGTCTGGAACGGGCTCATCGACCGCCGTCCGGCCGTGATCGCCCGCTGTCGTGACACCGCCGATGTCGTCGCCGCGGTAGCCGCTGCCCGCGCCCACCGGCCTGCGGTCAGCATCCGCGGCGGCGGGCACCAGGTCGCCGGTAGCGCTGTGTGCGACGACGGCCTGGTGATCGACCTGTCGGAGATGACCGGTGTCACCGTGGACGCCGCCGACCGCACCGCCCAGGGCGGTCCCGGCGCCCGCTGGGCCGACGTCAATCGGGAGACCCAGCGCCACGGGCTCGTCGTTCCCGGCGGCGAGGTGTCCGAGACCGGCGTCGCCGGCCTGACCCTCGGCGGCGGCATGGGCGCCCTGCAGCGGGCGTACGGCCTGAGCTGCGACTCCCTGCGCTCGGTGGAGATCGTCACGGCCGACGGCGTCGTGCGCACCGCGAGCGCCACCGAGCACCCGGACCTGTTCTGGGCCGTCCGCGGCGGCGGCCGGGGCATCGGCGTCGTCACCACGATGGAGTTCGAGCTGCGACCGCTCGACCCACAGGTCGCCACCGCCCTGGTGCTCTACCCGTCCGCGGAGGCGGCCGCGGTCCTCGACGCCTGGCGCCGGCTCGTGCCCCACCTTCCCGAGACGGTGTCGCCGGAGTACGCCCTGTGGAGCGTGCCACCGGACCCCACCATCCCCGCCGAGATGCACGGAGCACCGGTGGTGGTCGCCGGCGGGCTCCACGCCGGACCCGCAGAGGAGGGGCTGGAGGTGCTCGCCCCGCTCGCCCGGCTCGGAACTCCGCTGATGGACGCGACCGCTGTCACCGACTACGCCGCGAGCCAGGCCGCGCTCGACCCGCTGTTCCCGGCGGGCGGGCGGTACTTCTTCAAGTCGCACTTCCTCGACGAGATGGACGACGACGCAGCCGCCGCCCTGGTGGCCACCGGGAACGATCGGCCGACGCCCGGGTGCATCGTCGTGGTCCGCACCCTCGGCGCGGCGGTGGCCCGGGTCGGCGAGGATGAGAGCGCCTTCGCCCACCGGGGCGCGCGGTTCAACGTCAGCATCGACGCCGGCTGGACCGACCCGACGCTCGACACGGCCGCGATCGGGTGGGCGCGCGGCGCGTGGGACGCCCTCACGCCGTTCGCCACCGGTGGGTTGTACGTCAACTTCGCCGGCCTCGACGAGGACGCCGACCGCGTCTCCGCGTTCGGCAGCCACACCGCACGGCTCGACGCGATCCAGCGCGCCTACGACCCGGACGGCATCCTCACCTCGGCCGCCGCCCGCCCCTGACCGAGGCCGGCGCTGGTCCCGGCTGACAGATCGGTCCATGCTCCGTGCGGGGGCCGACACCGAAGGACGTTCCATGAACCGCATCGAACCGGGCATCGAGGTCGCCCACCTCGACCTCGCCCACCACCACACCTCGCGCTGCTACTGGGACCACGATCGCTGCGCCTGGCAGTGCCCACCGCACTCACCGGCCGTTCCGGACACCGATCCGGCGCGCGCCGCCTCGGAGGGCTCCCAGCCGCGGTTGCCGCACCGGATGATCGACGCCGGCTAACCTGCCGACGGAGTGGCGAGCACGCCGACGATCACCTCGCGTAGCCAGTCCACGGCGCCGGATGGCACCCGTCGGTCGTGGGTGTAGAGCGCGATCTCGACCCGGGGGACATCGCACGGCAACGTGAACGACCGGACGTCCGCGGCGCGGACGCACCAGTCTGCGACGGTGCTGGGGATGATCGCGACCAGCTCCGAGGACTCCAGCAGGCGGGGCAGGGCGGCGAAGTGCGAGATCCGCAGCCCGATGTCGGCGTCCATCCCGTGCGAGGCGAGCACCTCGACGGCCTGCACGTGTCCGATCGCCGCGTCCACCGCGGCGTGCCGCTCGACGGCCCCGGCAGCTACTACTTCCCGGCCTCGGGCGGGCTGGGCTTCGGTCTCCCTGCGGCGGTCGGGGTGCAGCTGGCCCATCCCGGGCGGCAGGTCGTCGGGTTCATCGGCGACGGCTCGGCCAACTACGGGATCACCGCGTTGTGGACCGCGGCCCGGTACCGGATCCCGGTGGTCGTGCTCGTGCTGAAGAACGGCACCTACGGCGCGCTGCGCTGGTTCGGCGAGCTCCTGGGTACCGGCGAGACCCCTGGTCTGGACGTACCCGGGATCGACTTCGTGAAGATCGCCGAGGGGTACGGCGTCCCGGCGCGCTCGGTCGCCTCGGCCGAGGACTTCGTCCTGGCCCTGGAGGACGGGCTGGCCTCCGACGGGCCGGTGCTGATCGAGGTCGTCACCGCCGATCTCGGCGAGGAGGGGACGGCATGAACACGGCCAACACGGCGCAGGCGGCGACGCTGCGGTCCCTGCAGGCCGATCTCCCGGCCAGGATCGTCGTCGATCCCGGGCGTCGTTACACCCGTTGTCGGCGCGCCGGTGGAGCACCCCCGGGCATGACAACGGGGCCGGTACCCCGGACTCGCGTCCGAACGTACCGGCCCCGTCAGCCGCCCCTCTACAGAACGATCATTCGAACGGGCCGTTGACCAGCAGCCCGCCCGCGGGACCCTCGACGAAGCGCGGGTCGGCCTGCGGAACCTCGGTGTCGGTGCCGTTCACACCATCGGGCCGGTTGCTCGGGGTGGAGGTGTCGGCCGCATCGAGGAAGCCGAAGGTGGCGGTACCGAGGGTGGCCCCGACGGCGTCCACGCCCTGGGTCGGGCTCTGGGTGCTCGGGAAGCCGTTCTCGCCCTCGTCGGCACTGGCGATCCCAGCGAGCGGGAAGGCCACGGCGCCGAGGGCGCCGAGGGCGATGAGCGAGCGGCGCATCCGGTTCTGCATGAGGTTCATCCTTAGAGATTTGGGGAGCGTTCTGCACGAGCGGCCGTGACCCGCGCTAACCCTAACGGCCTAGCGTGGCCGGGCAGGCGGGCCACGCCGGGGTGGTCACATGTTCTCGGCGCCGACCTTGATCGCCTCACGGATGCGGTTGTAGGTCCCGCACCGGCAGATGTTGCGGATCTCGTCGAGCATCGCGTCGTCGATGTCGGTTCCCTCTTCCTGGGCCCTGCGCACCAGGGCCACCGCGGCCATGATCTGACCCGGCTGGCAGTACCCGCACTGCGCGACGTCATTGTCGATCCAGGCCTCCTGCATCGGGTGCAGGGTGTCGCCGTCGGCCAGGCCCTCGATCGTGGTGACCTCGTCCGACTCCTGGATCGCGCCGACCGGCACCGAGCAGGGGTTGAAGGCCTTGCCGTTGATGTGGCTGGTGCAGGCCTTGCAGACGTTGATCCCGCAGCCGTACTTGGGCCCGGTCACCTTGAGCAGGTCACGGATGACCCAGAGCAGGCGGACGTCGTCCTCGATGTCGACGGTGACGGTCTCGCCGTTGAGCTTGAAGGTCTGAGTGGGCATGAAGGTTCCTCCGAGGTGTTCGCGTCGTGTCGGGGGTCAGGACGCGAAGTCGAGGCCGTTGGTCGGCGACGGCGGGACCGGCGGCACGGTCGGGTACGGCTCGAACGGCAGCGGTTCCTTGTGCAGGATCGGGAAGTACTCCGGCACCTTCCCGGTGGCCCGGGCGTAGGCGCAGGCGATCGCACCGCAGGTGGCGGCCACGCCGAACTCGCCGGCACCGCCCGGCTCGGGGGCCTCGGAGTCGTCGATGAGCACGACGTTCATCTCCGGCGGGGTGTTCCACTGCCGGGTGTAGAAGTAGTTGTCCCAGCTCGCCTCGACGAAGTGGCCGTCGTCGAGGTGCAGGCTCGATGTCAGCGTCATCGCGATGCCGTCGTTGATCCCGCCCATCATCTGCGCCTCGAGACCGCGCGGGTTGATGATCAGTCCGACATCGACGACGTAGGTCACCTTGGTGACGCGCGGCCCGGTGCGTGCCGAGCGGATCTGCCGGTTGACCGTCTCCGGCCGGCAGTCCAGCTCGACGACCGCACACGCGATCCCCTTGTACTCCTGGTGGATCGCGATGCCCTGAGCGGTGCCCTCCTCCATCGACCTGCCCCAGTCCGCCTCCTCGGCGGCCCGGTCGACGACCTTCTTGTAGCGGTCGAGCTTCACGAACTCCGACCGGAACTCGTACGGGTCCTTGCCCAGCTTCGCGGCGACCTGGTCGATCATCAGCTCGCGCGCGGTCGCCGTGTCCGGCGAGTAGATGTTGCGCATCGAGCAGGTGTTGAACCGCATGTCGACCTCGTTGAGCAGCGAGGTCGCGACGCCGACGTTGTACGGGTTGGCCTGGGTGGTGACGTAGATGCTCTGCGAGACGGTGAGGTTGCCCAGCGGAGCCTTGGTGGCCGCGGCGGTGATGGCCTCGCCGAAACCCGGGTTGAGCTCGGTCGAGACGCTGGTGTGCCGGATCTCGAAGCTGGACACCGTGTCGCCGCTGACCTGGGCGCGCACCCGGGTGGTCGCCATCGGGTGCACCCGGCCCTGCCGGGAGTCGTCGGAGCGCGTCCACATCAGCTTGACCGGCTTGCCCATCGCCTGGGAGACCTGGGCAGCCTCCTCCGCGGCGTCGAAGAAGAGCTTGCGGCCGAACGAGCCGCCCCCTTCGAGTACGTGGAACGTGACCGCGTTCTGCGCGATGCCGAGCTTCTTGGCGATCTCGGCCTGCGCGGCGATCGGGTTCTTCGCCGGGCCCCAGATCTCCGCCGATCCGTCGCGGACGTCGGCGATCGCGCTGTTGGTCTCCAGCGAGGAGTTGCTGCGGAAGTAGAACGTGAAGTCGCCCTCGACAGTCTCGCCCACGAGCGACGGGACGGCCAGCGGCAGCTCGCCCTCGCGCAGCTTGGCCAGCACGGACTCGTCGTTCTCGCCCTCGACGGTGCCGCCGTCCCAGTCCACGTCCAGCGCGTTGACGGCCTCGATGGCCTGGCCGTAGGTGGCCGCGCGGACCGCGACACCGGTCGGGACCTGCTCGACGTCGGTCACGCCCGGCATGTTCCGGACCTCGTCGATGTTGTTAACGCCCTGCGGGGCGGAGTTGAGGTTCGGCCCGCGGCAGATCACGGTCGGCAGCGCGTCCGGGATCTGCAGGTCGGTGGCGAACTGCTTCTTGCCGGTGACCATGGCGCGCGCATCGGACTTGGTCCGCGGCTTGCCGATGACGGTGAACTCCTCGCGCGGCTTGAGAACCACGTCGACGGTCTCGTTCACCGGGCTGGCGGCGGCCTCGGTCAGCTCGCCGAAGGGCAGCTCCTCGCCGTTCTGCCCGAGGATCAGGCCGGTCCGGCTGGTCAGCACGGCCTTGTCCTGGTCCAGCTCGCGCGACGCCGCGTCGAGCAGACGGCCCTGGGCGAGCGCCGCGGCGACCCGGATCGGGGTGTAGGTGGTGAAGGTGGTGCTCGACCCGCCGGTGAGCTGGTTGAACACCAGCTCCGGACGGGCGTCGGCCAGGGTGACGATCACCTGGTCCGGGTCGAGGTTCATCTCCTCCGCGATGATCATCTGCGTCGAGGTGATGATGCCCTGGCCGTTGTCCGAACGCGGCAGCGCGAACGAGACGGTGCCGTCCCGGTTGACCTCGATCCTGATCAGGTTCGCCGTGGGGCGGGTCGCATCCCGCAGGGCGTCGAGCAGGTCGTAGACATCGGCGGGCAGGGGCGGCGACGGAACCGCGGCCGCCGCCGCCTCCGGGGCACCGAAAGCGGCCTGCCGGCCCAT
This sequence comes from Pseudonocardia sp., assembly GCA_030451825.1. Lineage (GTDB taxonomy): Bacteria > Actinomycetota > Actinomycetes > Mycobacteriales > Pseudonocardiaceae > Pseudonocardia. The sequence goes on from JAKDNL010000036.1 coordinate 6,683, forward strand.
CTCCGCCGCGACGACGAGGGTCGGGGCGGCGATGACGTAACCGAGGAAACGTCGCCGGCTGACGGAGCTGCGCGCGGGTCGTTCCGCGGTGGGTGCGCGATGAGCGGGCATCGTTGTCCTCTCCAACTGCCCGGGCGGTCACGAAGGGGGAGCGAGACCCAGCCGGGGACGGTTGCGGCGTCAACGGTGCCGACCGTTCTACGGGTACGGCACGAGCCGACGAACAACCGTGGACCGACGGCGTGCGCGATCCAGACGTCTCCCGAATAACCGCAGCTCACCGACCCGCCAGCCAGGGCAGCCTAACCCGCAGATGCGGAACTTTGGACGGGTCAGGACGCTGTCGTGCGGATTCAGGATCTGTCACCGATTTCACCCGTCCAGGTGAGCGCTGTGGGCTCCCACAGAGCGTGAGCGGCGACACGCTGTCAGCTGCCCTGCCCACGAAGGTCTTCGAGCATCTGGTTCTGGTGGCGGTGGCCGATCGTCTCGTAGCCGACCACGGTGACGAAGGGAGCGAGCATCACCACGAGCAGGCAGATCGCGATCGGGACACCGACCGCGGACATCACCGCGGCGGCGGCCAGCACGACGAATGTGAGAGAGATCAGCAGCAGGTGGAAGCGATCTGCCGCGGACAGCAGCAGCGTGTGCAGCAGGTAGACCATCAACAGGTAGAGGCCGACCGGGACCGCCAGGGACAGGACCACGGCGAGGTCACCGACTGCTGAGTGGTGTTCCAGTCGCAGGCCGGCCACGTGCAGCCCGGCGCCCGCACCGGCGACCCCGATGAACAGCGGGATGTGGCCGTAACCGAAGAGGTACCCACGGCTTCGGCGGTGCACGAGTACGTCTCCGAACGGGGTGGCGAAGTACACCCACCACATGCCGAAGGTCAGTCCGACACCGGCGATGACGACCGCGATGCCGTTCCCGCTCCACTGCGTGCCGTCCGCGCCCCCGAGGAGACCGCCCGACGAGGCCACGGTGCCGACGACTCCTTCGCCGAGAACGATGATCGCGAACAGGCTGTAGCGCTCCGCGACGTGGTGCGGGTGCCACGGCGTCCCTGCCGCCGAGCCCTGGGTGAGCACCGGGAGAAGCAGCTCCAGTGCGCCGAGCACGATGAAGGCGACGAACGCGCCGGCGAGCGGGAGGGGTACGAACGCCACCGCGACCCAGCCGACCTGCGCGATCACGGTCCAGCGGACGTTCGCCATCCCCACGTCGCGGAACGCAGGCGACTCCCGGGCGGCGCGCCACCACTGCACCACCATCGCGACCCGCATCACGACGTAGCCGAGGACCATCACCCGCAGTTCGAGGTGATTGCCGCCCTCCACCGAGTGGAACATCGCCGGCAGGCCGAGAGCGAACACGACGACGCCGATCATCTGCACCATCGTCAGCGCGCGGTAGATCCAGTCGTCGGTGTCGAACGCCGAGGCGAACCAGCTGAAGCTGATCCACGCGACGCTGATCGCGAACATCGCCAGCACGAACGCGGTGATCGCCGGACCGGGGTGCCCTTCCGCGAACATCTCGGCGAGGTAGGTGCCCGCGGTGCCGACCGCGACCACGAAGGTCAGGTCGAACAGCAGCTCCAGCGGGGAGGAGGCGCGTCCGTGCTCCTCCGGATCGCGGCCGGTCATCGGTACCAGGCGGTGTGCCAACCTGCGCCTGCCGTCAGCGCCGGCGTGTTCGGGATCGGGGTCGTTCATGGCCAGCAGAGTGCCCTATGCGGTGCGGGCTCGCCGACTTCTGACGCCGGGCTGCGGCGGCAGCCCTGGCTAGACCGACTCCGGAGCGGGGTCGGTGAGGTAGCGCTGCAGGGTCGGCCCCATCCAGTTCGCGACGGTGTCCGGCGGGGTCGAGGCGAGCGGCTCGATGCGGACCACGTAGCGGGCGAGCATCAGGCCCATCAGATGTGATCCGACCAGCTCGGCGCGCAGCCGTGCCGGCTCCGGGACGGCCGTGGCGATCCGGGTGATGATCTCCCGTTCGATGTACTCGGTGAACATCGCGGCCGAGCGCTCGTCGGTCGGCGCGGAGCGCAGCAGCGCCAGTAGCGGCTCGACCGTGGGGGCACGGTCCCAGACGCCAAGGAAGTGCCGCACGATGCGCTCACCCAGGCCGTCGAGACCTTCCGCGAGCTCCGACGCGACCCGCTCCGCCGGGTTCACCGGCATTTCCAGCGCCGCGCTGAACAGCCGCGACTTGGTCTCGAAGAAGTAGTAGACCATTGCCGGGTCGACCTGCGCCGTGGCCGCGATCCGGCGGATGGTGGCGCGGTCGTAGCCGCGTTCGGCGAACGCCGCGCGGGCGGCGTCGAGAATGCGTCGGCGGCTGCGCTCCCCGGTGCGCCACCGGCCGGGCCTACCTGCCTCGTCCGGTTCGTCCGGCTCGTCCACGGTCATCCGCCCATCTAGTTCATCGCTTGTTGAACATTCGGTTACGGCACAGTAGCGTCGAACTCCATCAGTCGGTGAAGATTAGATGAACACAGCTTGGAGGAGTCCGCCGTGGCCGACTACACACTTCCGCTGCCGCGCGTGGGGCCGCGCGAGATCGCCCTCGTCGGGGGCAAGGGCGCCGGCCTCGGCGCGCTGATCGACGGCGGGTTCCCGGTGCCCGACGGGTTCGTCGTGACCACCGCGGCGTACCGCGACTTCCTCGACGCCACCGGTCTCGCCGGCCGCCCGGCCGCCGAGCTGCACGAGCGGATCCCGCAGGTTCCGGTGCCCGAGCGGGTCGCCGCGGCCGTGCTGGCCGCCTACGCCGGGATCGACGGTCCGGTCGCCGTCCGCTCGTCGGGCACCGCGGAGGACCTGGCCGACGCATCGTTCGCCGGGCAGCACGACACCTACCTCGGCGTCGACGGCGGGCAGGCGGTGCTCGACGCCGTCCGCGACTGCTGGGCCTCGCTCTGGACGCCGCGGGCGGTCGCCTACCGCGAGCGCCAGGGCTGGGACGAGAGCGAACTGGCGCTGGCCGTCGTCGTCCAGGAGATGGTGGACGCCGAGTGGGCAGGGGTGCTGTTCACCGCCGACCCGGTGAGTGGGCGGCGCGACCACGTGGTGATCGAGGCGGTGCGCGGGCTCGGCGAGGACCTGGTCTCGGGCACGGTCAGCGGCGAGCACGTCGTCCTGGACAAGTCCACCGCGCGACGGGTCAGCGGGTCGGCGTCGGTACCGGACACCGACGAGCTGGTGCGGCTCGGCCGGGAGGTCGAGAGCGCCTTCGGCTGCCCGCAGGACATCGAGTGGACCCGCGCGGCGGGCCGTTTCCAGCTCGTGCAGGCGCGACCGCTGACCGCCCTGCCCGCCGAGCCGGCCCGGCAGGAGCGCAAGCGGGAGCGCCGCGACTACGGGATGGCCGCCGACCACATGCCGTTCCCCCCGTTCCCGATGGACAACTCGCTGTTCATGCGGCCCACGCTCCGCGCGATCATCGGCGCCATCCGTACGGCGGGCGTGGCCACACCGACGCTCGACGAGACCGTGGTCGAGATCGACGACGGCGTGATCCAGGTCGTCCCGCCGCAGCGGCTGCGGCTCACGCCCCGGGCCGTCACCGGCATCCCGCGCGCCGTGCCGCCGCTCGTCCGGCTGCTGCGCACCTCGACCACCGCGTGGCGCGAACGGTCGGAGGCGACGCTGGTGGCCCTGTGCCGCCGCGTCGACTCGGCCGAGCTCGCCGCGCTCTCCGACGCCGAGCTGCTCGAGCAGGTCGACGCCCTGATGAGCACGCTGGGCTCGCTCATGCCGTCCCGGTTCGGCGCCGTACCCCGCGGGGTGCTGGCCGGAGCCGTCGCCGAGCGGCTGCTCGCCGCGGTCGTCGGCAGCCGGGAGCAGGCGGATCTGCTGCACGCCGGGCTGATGTCCGCGGTCCCGTGCGTGACGACCGAGGCCAACACCACGATCGCCCGGATCGCCGCGACCGTCCGGGCGGACCCGGAGCTGCTGGCCGTCTACCGCGAGGAGCCGGCCACCCAGGTGGCCGGACGGCTGCGGGAGACGGAGTCGGGCCGGGCGCTGCTCGCCGACGTCGAGGCCTACCTGCGCGAGTTCGGGTTCCGGGAGATGTCGATCTTCACGGTCGGGCTGCCGCCACTGCGGGAGACCCCCGAGGTGGCACACGGGCTCATCAAGGGCCTCGCCCAGGGCCCGCCCGCCGACGGCGACGGTGCCGACCGGCTCGCGCGCGGCCGCGCCGGGCTCCGCGGCGCCCGCGGCCTGCGGGCCCGGCTGCTCACACCGGTGATCCGGCGGCTGATCGAGGTGGAGCGCAGGACCGCCGGGTTCCGGGAGGACAGCCACTACCAGCTGGTGATGACGCTGGCCGTCGCGCGCCGGGTCGTCCTGGAGCTGGGTCGCCGGTTCGTCGAACGCGACGTGCTCGACGCGGCGGAGGACATCGCGTACCTGGAACGCGGCGAGGTGACCGAGCTGCCGACCGCCGCGATCCGCGGCGTCGTGGCGAGGCGCAAGGCTGCCCGCCGGGCCGCCCTGCCCGGGTACACGATCGTCCCGGCGCGGCTGCAGACCGAGCCCGATGACGACAGCCGGGTACGGGGCACTCCGGCCAGCCGGGGCACGGCCACCGGCCCGGTCCGGATCGTGCACGACGAGTCGGAGTTCGCGACCCTGCAGGGCGGCGAGGTCCTGGTCTGCCCCTACACCAACCCGACCTGGACGCCGCTGTTCGCGCTGGCCGCCGCCGTCGTCGTCGACGCGGGTGGCGCCGCGTCGCACGCCGCGATCGTGGCCCGCGAACACGGGATCCCCGCCGTCATGGGCACCGTGAACGGCACCCGCATGCTGTCCGACGGGCAGCGGGTCGTGGTGGACGGCGGCGCCGGCACGGTCGAGCTCGCCGGTGCAGTCGAGCTCGCCGGTGCGGTCGAGTGACCACCACCCGTCCCGCCCGGGCGGGCGCGGTCACCGCCGTCGTCCTCTGCGGCGCCGTGCTCGGCCCGCTGAACTCCACCATGATCGCGGTCGCGCTACCGCCGATGGCACTCGACCTCGGCGTCGACGCGAGCGCGATGAGCTGGCTGGTCACCGCCTACCTGATCGCGATGGCCGCGCTGCAGCCGGTCGCGGGCAAGCTCGGTGACCGGCTCGGCCCGCGGCCGGTCCTGCTCACCGGTTACGCGCTGTTCCTCGTCGCCTCCGCGCTGGCGCCGTTCATGCCCAGCCTGCCGCTGCTCATCGCGTGCCGTGTCGCCCAGGCCGTCGCGGCCGCGCTGATGACACCGACCGGCTTCGCCCTGCTGCGCCAGGTCGCCCCACCCGACCGGCTGGGCCGGGCGTTCGGCGTGATCGGCGCGGTGCTGCCGCTGGCGGCCGCGGTCGGGCCGGTGCTCGGCGGCGTCCTGGTCGAGGTCGGTGGCTGGCCGGCGATCTTCGTGGTCAACCTCCCGGTGACCCTGTTCGCCCTGGTTCTGGGCTGGTGGGCGGTGCCCCGCGCCGCGCGCGCGGAGAACCCCGGCGGGTTCGACATCGTGGGAGCGGGATGGCTGTGCGCCCTGCTCATCGGCCTGACCCTGACCCTGGACACCGCCCCCGGCGGCGCCGTGCTCGCCGTCGCCTGTGTGGTGCTGGTCGTGGCGACGTGGGCGTTCGTCCGCCACCAGCGGCGCCATCCGGACGCGGTACTCCCGCCGCATCTGTTCGCCCGGCGCAGCTTCGTCGCGGCGGCGGCCGGCATCGGGCTCGCCAACCTCGCCTTCTACGTCACGCTGCTCGCCGTGCCGCAGCTGCTGCACGCCCGGGGGATCGACGGCGCGCAGGCGGGCCTGGTCCTCGGAGCGCTCACGCTTGCGTCCTCGCCCCTGGCGCTGCTCGGTGGGCGGCTCGCGGACCGGTCCGGATTCCGGCTGCCCGCCGTCATCGGCCTGACGCTCCTGCTGCTCGGCCTGGTGCCGCTGCTGCTCGACCCGACCGGGTTACCGGTCCCGTTGCTGGTCGTCGCCCTGGGCGTGATGGGTGCCGGCGTCGGCCTGTCGATGCCGGCCTTCCAGCTGGGCGCGCTGCACGGCGTCGAGCAGCGCGACACCGGGATGGCGACGGGGGTGTTCTTCACCAGCCGCTACCTGGGCAGCATCGTCGGCACGAGCCTGCTCGCCGGCCCGCTGGCCCTCGGCTCGTCCGGCGCGGACACCGTGCTGTTCGCCGTGCTCGCGGGCACCGCCGCGGTCGGCATCGCCGTCGCGGCCACGCTGCCCCGCCGCGCCTGACGCCGCTGGTCCCGTCGCCGCGGCAACGGGATCAGCGGGTGAGGTCCAGCGTCGCCAGACGTGACGGGTCGGCCAGGATGTCGACCGCGACGATCAACCCGTCCGCGACCGTGAACGCCAGCACCGCGACCGGTCGGTCGTCGAGCGTGGACACGATGCCGGGGCCGCCGTTGACCACCGCGAACCGCGCCCGGACTCCGGGAGCCCGATACGTCGTCGCCTGCCCGGCGACCTCGGCCGCGCCCCGCACGAGCCTCGAACCGGCACCGCCGGTGTCGGCGCGCAGCACGACGTCCGGGTGCAGCAGCTCGACCAGCCCCGCGAAGTCGCCACCTCGCGCGGCCGCGAGCCAGGCATCGACGATCGCGCGCTGCCGCGCGCGGTCGGGCTGCCCGGACGGTGTGGCGCCCTGCACCCGCCGCCGGGCCCGGCTGGCCAGCTGCCGGGCCGCGGCCGGGGTCCGGCCCACGATCGGGGCGATCTCCTCGAACGGCACGGCGAACATGTCGTGCAGGACGAACGCGAGCCGCTCCGCGGGGTCGAGCTCCTCCAGCACGACCAGCAACGCAATGCCGACGGAGTCGGCCAGGACGCCCTGCTCTGCCGGGTCGACCCCATCGCCGGACTCCACGACGGGGTCGGGCACCCGTACGTCCAACGGGTCCTCGCGCCGGGCCGTGCGCGAGCGCAGCATGTCGAGGCACTGGCGCGAGACGATCGTGGTCAGCCAGCCGCCGACGTTGTACACGTCGTCGCCGGACGCGCGGGAGGCCCGCAACCAGGCATCCTCGGCTTCGGCGAACGAGCCCAGCATCCGGTAGGCCACCGCCCGCAGCCGGGGCCGGTGCTCCTCGAACCGTGCCGCCCAGAATTCGTCGTCCTGCACCTGTCACATCCTCTCGATCCGGCGCGTCATACCTGTGACGGCCCGGACAGGGCGGATGTGACAAGCACAGGAGGACATGATGCAGGCTCGGATGACCCATCCCGTGAAGGTGCTGCCGGAGGCGATGAAGGCACTGCACGCGCTGAGCACGGCGACGCGGTCGGGCACCGTCGCGGAGACCACCCACCGGCTGATGCACCTGCGGGCGAGCCAGATCAACGGCTGCAGCGTGTGCGTGGACATGCACGCGCGAGAGCTCAAGAACGCGGGCGAGAGCGACGAGCGGATCTGGGCGGTCGGAGCCTGGCGGGAGTCGCCGCACTTCAGCGACGCCGAACGCGCCGCGCTGGCGCTCGCCGAGTGCGTGACCCGGCTCTCCGACCGTCCCGACCCGGTGCCCGACGCCGTCTGGGACGCCGCCACCGAGCACTACGACGAGAAGGAGCTCTCGTCGCTGCTGGTGTCGATCGCCGCGATCAACGTCTGGAACCGGCTCAACGCCGCGGTGCGTCAGCCGTCCGGGGCCAGCTGGTGACTCAGGCCACCGGTGGGGTGGCCGGGGGCGGTGGCCGCGGCGAACGCGAGCCGGGTCCCGTCCGGCGACCAGGCCGGCGGGCCCGCGTGCCAGTCGCCGTCGGTCACCTGCCGGCATGCCCGGGTGGCCGGGTCGAGGACGTGCAGGTGGGTGCGCATCGTGCGCAGCAGCCCCGCCCCGTCGGCCTGCAGGTCGAGGCGGTCGGCGACCACCGGCGCGCGGTTGCGTCGTTCCCCGCGCGGTGTCCGCCTCGCCGTCGATGGCGTGGCGATCGACGGCCGCCCCGAACGCGATCGACGAGCCGTCCGGGCTCCGCTGCGGGGCCCCGGCCCCCAGCGGCAGGGTCGTGAGCTGTTCGGGCTCGCCCCCGGTGGCGTCGAGCACCCACACCTGCCCGGCGCCGCCGTCGGAGCGCAGGAACGCGACGCGGGTCCCGTCGGGGGACCATGCGGGCGCCGAGTCGACCGCGCCGCGGGTGAGCCGGCGCGGCCGGCCCTCGTGGGTCCCGACGGTCCAGAGAGCCCGCACGGTCCGATCGGCGTCGGTGTCGTCGCCGCGCAGGACGTAGACGATGCGACTCCCGTCTGGGGAGAGCGCGGGCTGTTCCGGCACGGCGATCGCCGTGAGGTCGTCGATCATCTGGGGTCGGGACACCGGGAGCTCCTCTGGTCGGGCCTGTGGAGCCCAGCCTGCCGTCTGCCGACGATCGGCGTTGCGACCTCAACGGCCGCGCCCCGTCGAACGGGCTGTCAAGACGGCGCGGGGCTCGCCCCGCCGGCGGACGGCCGGGCCGCGCTCGACGAGCGGCGTCGCTGACCTGAGATCGCGCCGATCCCCACTGGAACCCCGCAGCTGAATGCGGTACTATCGAACACATGTTCGCAGACGTCGAAGATGGGTGCCTGCACGGCATCCCCGCCTGGCTGTGCGAGGACCTGTGCCCGGAATCCGGCGCCTTCGACGACGAGCCGAACGCCGCGGTGGTCGACCTCGCGCAGACGCCGGGGGCACGGCTGGCGCTGCAATGCCAGTCCGCCGGAGCGATACCCGAACTACTCTCCGACGTCGAGGCGCTCAACGTCGTCGAGGGCACCGAAGGCATCATCCGGTGGGCGACGGGACTGCGAGCGCGGATGCTGGCGGTGTTCGCCGACCGGCACCCCGCCGGCTCCTCGGCCGCACCGCCCGGGGCGGACGCCGCCAACGCCTCCCCGGTGAACCGATGGCTGCCCGACGAGGTCGGACTGACCCTGGGCATCCCCCGCCTGGAGGCATTGGGGGAGATCGCCCTGGCCCAGCGGTTCGCACACGTCCTACCGGACACACTGGCAGCCCTGGAACGAGGCCGGATCGATCTACGACGGGCAGAGGCGATCGCGGGGGCGACCCTGGTGCTCCCCGACGACAAGGCCCGCACCGTCGAAGCCGCGGTCCTACCGAAGGCCCCGGACGCCACCCTGCGCCAGCTGCGCGACCGGGTGCGTCGGGCGATCGTCCGGGTCGACCCGGACGGCGAGTACCGGCGACACCGGGCGGCGAACACCGAGCGACGGGCCTCGATCCGATCCCTGGACGACGGGATGGCCTCGCTGTGGTTCTACGGCTCCGCCGAGCAGATCGAGGCCGCCTGGCAGATGGCCGACCGCCTCGCCCGCGCACTCGGACCGGAAGATCCGCGCACGCTCGACCAGCGGCGCTTCGATCTGGCCATGCAGGTGCTGCAGGGCCGGCTCACCGTCACCGACCTGACCGACGTCGACACCGCGGTCACCCACACACTCGCCGACGACACCGATGACACCTCCGGCGACGGCGAGTGCACCGCCGACGACATGTCGACCAGCACTCCCGCTGACGCCGAAACCGGCGCCCCCTCCGAAACCACCCCGGATGACCCGGCAGGCCCTCCCGCCACATCCACGCACCGCGACCCACCCGCTGACCCGCCCACGGCCGGGTACCGGGTTCCTCCCGAGGTGCTCGCCGAGGCCGTCGCCGACGCGCTGGCGCGGCGTCCGGACATGCACGCCACCGTGCAGAAGCCACTGATCCACGTCGTGGTCGGCCTCGACACCCTGCTCGGCGACGAGCGGGCAGCCGAGCTGATCGGACACGGCCCGATCAGCGCGCAGGCCGCGCGGGCACTGGCCGCAGACGGCGTGTGGAAACGACTGGTGACCGATCCGTTGTCGGGCACCCTGCTCGATCAGGGCCGTACCACCTACACACCATCAGCCGGGCTCGGTGACCACGTACGGGCACGCGACCAGGTATGCCGCGGGCCACACTGCGGGCGCCGAATCCGCGATCTGGACCACCACCAGCCATGGGCGGCAACACTCGGCCCGACCGCCGAGCAGAACCTGTTCGGCTACTGCCGACACCACCACATGCTCAAAGACGCGCCGGGCTGGCAGGTGATCGCACACCCCGACCGGTCGCTGACCTGGATCAGCCCCAACGGACGCCGGCACACCACCGAGCCCTACGACTACCGGCCCTTCACCGACCAACCCACGACCGCAACCCTCCCGAAAGAGACCACAGCCGCCCCTCCCAGCACCGGCCCACCACCTACTCTCGCGGACGACCCGCCGCCGTTCTGAGTGCGCCACGACAGAGGGCCGGATCCCCGATATCGGGATCCGGCTCTCTGACCAGCGGTAGCGGTGGGACTTGAACCCACGGAGGCGTTAACCTCACGCGCTTTCGAGGGGTGGACGGGATCATCCGAGCGGCACCGGCGGCGTTCCGACCTGCGACGGAAGTTCGAGCACCGACGGCTGCGGACGATCACGGCCGACCCTGAATGAGACTAGAACTGAGACTGGCGAAGATCGTCGGCAGGAGGCCTCTGATCATCAGCTACAGCGCGGAAGTACGGTGCACACCACGACGTCGCGAGTGGCCTCGTGACGGGCGCACAGATCGGCACGGTGGACATCCCTTCCGCCGGCGGCGCCGACACGGACCGGCGGCCTTGGCCGGCTGGCCCCTCGACGAGCACACGACCGCGGACGGCGGTGAACTGTGGCGGCCGAGCTTTCCGACGCCGGACCTGGTTGAGGCGGCGGCGGACCTGCTGCCGTCGATCATCGACCGGTCCGGCACAGGCTCCGTCATCAGCGAGGGGCCTCGGTGGGAGATCGTCATCAGCCCCGGAGTGATCCGCGTCCGAACCCGGGACTACGCCCGCGCGGAGCGCACCTACGAGCGCCAGCTGCGCCACCACCACGCGGACGTCGGCATCGCCGCGGCCTACCTCGCGAACGGCAAGGAGGTGCCGGAACCGCTCCCGACCCGGGGGACTATCTACGCCTGGAGCGCGAAGTCGCGCGCCCGGCTGGTCGCCCGGCTCTCCGACCTGGACTACACCCGCCTCTACGGCCGATACCGGATCTGTTCTTCTTGCGGCACAGACCATTCCGACCAGCTCGACCACTGCCCATCCTGCCGGTCCCTCACGGCCCGCGTCGTCGACCCGCACGGGCCGGCTCCCGGCGATGCTGACGCTGACCTACCCGGGCGACTGGCAGACCGTCGCCCCAGACGCCGAGACGGTGAAGCGGCACTTCGCCGCCCTGGCCAAGCGCTACGAACGCGCCTGGGGCGAGCCGCTGATCGGCCCGTGGAAGCTGGAGTTCCAACGCCGCGGAGCACCGCACTTCCACATCTCGACCACTCCCCCGATGGGCTTCGCGACCATCACCGACCCGGAGACGAACGAACCGCGCTGGGCCGACTTCCGGACCTGGCTCTCTCTGGCCTGGGCCGAGATCGTCGACCACCCCGACCCCGAACAGCGCCGCCGCCACCGCCTCGCCGGCACCGCTGTGGACTACGCCGAGGGCATCAAGCTTACCGACCCGCGCCGGATGGCGATCTACTTCGCCAAGTACGGCACCAGCGGCGGGAAGGAGTATCAACACCAGGTCCCGCGCGAGTGGTGCACCGCCGTCTTGATCTGCGACGACTGCGGAGCCGAGTACGACGCCGACCGCGACGACTGCCCGGACTGCCGCTCGATCGACGCCGAGCTCGTCGAGCACGGCAGTGGCCCCGGCCGGTTCTGGGGCTACCGCGGCCTTCGCCCCGTGCTCGCCATCCGCCAGGTCACCCCCGCCGTCGGCATCCAAGCCGGCCGCATCCAGCGCCGCTGGTACCGGGCCAAGCGACTCACGAGAACCGTCACCGTCGAGCGGGTCGAGCACGCCACCGCGCGCGTCCGGAAACGCTTGTTCGCGCGCGGCCGGGGCTTCGCCTGCGTCAACGACGGACCAGCGCTCGCCTCCCAGCTCGCCCGCCAACTCATCCCAGACGTGCCCGAGTCTGGCTCCCTCGCGGCGCAGATAACGTCCGACCGGGAGCGGTGGCGGGGGCCTCGGTGGAGCGCCCCACCGGACGAACGACCGAGGCCCCCGGCACCGCTTCTGGTAGCCCACCGGGTGCGCCGTGAGGGAGACCCGGCCTCCCGAAGCGGTGCCGGGGTCCAGGGGCGGAGCCCATGGCCGCCGGAGGCCGGTCAGCGGCTGGGGTCGGCGGCGGCCACGGACGAGTGAACCTGGCCGTCCGAGGGCTCGAGACGGGGGTTCGGCCACGTGAACTCGATCTCCAGCTCGATCTTGTCGCCGTAGGGCTCGAGTTCCAGCTCGCACTGGAACTCGTCCGGGAGGTTTAACGGCACGGCAGGTCCTACCAGCGCAACCTCCGCGGTGCCGCCGTCCTCGATGGCCTTCGCCAGGCCAGCGAGCCAACGAGCGGCCTCCTGACGCGACAGAGTCACCCTCTGTTCGATCTTTCCACCCGACATGACAGGACTTCCCTTCTTGAGGGCCTGTGGCCTCTGGGCCAGATCGACGCCCGACCGAAGTAATGGGCCAGGGTCCAGGCGAGAACCTTCCCTTAAGGGGACGGCGGGCCTCACCCATGTCGGACGAGCTTGTCGGTCGACGCAAACACGTCGACCTCGCCGACATTACGCTCCTCGGCCCACCTCAGGTGCGGCCTTGGTGCGGCCTGACTCGGTCAGCCGAGCTGGGCGGCGGCCTTTGCGTACGGCTGCTTCTGTTTCTTGCCGGATTTCGGCCACTTGAACTCGATCTCCAGCTCGACCTTGTTGCCGTAAGGCTCGATCTCCAGTTCGCACTGGAGCTCGTCGGGCAGCTCCAGCGTCACCGAAGGCCCGGCCAGCGCAACCTCCACGGTGCCGCCCTTGTCCATGGCCTGCGCCAGCTCCGCGAGCCACCGGGCGGCCTCTTTGCGCGACAACGTCACCTTCTGCTCGATCTCGTTCTTCGACATTGCGGACTCCTCCATGAAGGCCTGTTGCCACCCGGCGGCGATCGAGTCGGCACCGGGCCCGCCGAGTCTGCTCCGTCCCGGACTCGCCCGGCTCCGCCGGCCGGGTGAGGACGCGCCGTGTATCCATGGGCCGGCCAGCCGATACAGTCCCGGCATTCGCCGCAAAGGCGAATCGAACCCAGACGCAGACCTCCGGAACCGGCAGAGCGATGGCGTGACTGAGCTGCGGGTTGTCGGGTGGCCCGGGGGAATCGCACCCCCGGGCTCCCGCAGATCCCGGCGTGACGGTCTCCCGTCACCGGGCTCTTGTCACCTTGGTCACCAGGAGGTGGCCTTCCACGCCCAGTGGGCGAACAGACGCGGGTACTGGCAGGTGATGCGCTGCCAGCACGCGTGCGCCTTCTTGAAGGGTCGCAGCCGTCGATACTTCCGGCGGATCCAGCGCATCAAGTAGGCATTGATACGCAGGAGGAGGGGATACAGCTCCGTACGGTAGAACGCCCCGTAGTACTGCATCCAGCCACGCACGATCGGGTTGATGCGCTTGGCTACCTCGGCGAAGCTATGCCCGGTCCAGTGATGCAGCCGCCACTGGCGGACCTCACCACTGATCTTGTTCAGGGCGTCGGTGCTGATCGCGGGGAGGAACGAGGCGAAGTTCTGCCCGTTCTTCCCCCGCGCCGCGCGGGCCCGGAACGTGAACCCCAGGAACGTGAACGCAGTGTGCCCGTAGGCACCCCGGCGTTTCCCGTCCTTGCAGTACACGATCTTGGTCTTGTCGGGATGCAGCCGCAGCCCGACCTCGGCCATCCTGTCCGCGATCGCCACGACCACTCGTTGGGCCTGGCCCTCGCTGACGCAGTGCACCACCGCGTCGTCTGCATAGCGCTCGAACGAGACACTCGGGTACTCCCGAACCATCCACATGTCGAATGCGTAGAGCAGGAACAGGTTCGCCAGCACGGGCGAGACCGCGGAGCCCTATGAGCAGCGCTGGGTTATGCGCAGCGCCCGGCGGTTGCCGCTGGTGGGGACGGTAGTGACGAGCGAACGCTGGGCATAATCCCGTTGGACTCTGATCACGTGGCTCGGCACGGTGCCGGGCCTTCGCGACTGGAGGTCAACTGTCATGGCGGCTGTTTCCGAACTGGTGTCCGGGCTGGATGCCGAGCTGGTGCGTCTGGGCTACAAGCCCTCGACGATGGCCTGGTACCGGGGGTGCTGGCGTCGCCTGGAAGCGTTCTTCGCGTCCGGCGGCGTCCAGGAGCGGTCGGCTACAAGTACGACGCCGAGGCGCGGGTGCTGGCCCGGTTCGTGGATCACCGCGGCCCGGGATCGGAACGTGCGACCCGCGACCCTGCAGTGCCTGGCCGCGCCGGTGCGGGAGCTGGCCCGCTGGCTGGGGCGGCGAGGCGCGCCGGCCTACCTGCTGCCCCGCTCCGCGCTGCCCAGGCCCGCCCGGTATGTCCCGCACATCTACACCGACACCGAACTGGCGGCGCTGTTCACACAGACCGACCGCTGCCACTACTGCTCGCAGGTTCCGCTACGCCACCTGGTCATGCCGGTGCTGTTCCGCACGATCTACGCCTGCGGGCTGCGTTGCTCGGAGGCCCGCATGCTGCGCATCGCCGATGTCGACATCGACATCGGGGTGCTGCAGATCCGCGACGCGAAGGACGGCAAGGACCGGCAGGTGCCCGTCACCCGGTCGGGTGTCCGCGGTCGGCCGGCTGCAGGAGGCCGTGTCCGCGATCGAGGTCGCTCAGACCCGGCTCGCCGAGACCCACGAGCTGGTCAACGCGTTCTGGTCCGCGATCGGTCACATCGGCGTCAGGGTCAGGCATGTGTCATGACCGCATCGAAGTCCGCCACCCCGGAGACCGTGCTGCTCTGCCAGAGCTGCCGGTACGCCGTCGAGGCCACCGCTCCGGACGGCCAGCGCGCGCTGATCGACGGATGCCCCGCCTGCGGGGACTGGCTCTTCCTCGGCGACCTCGCAGAGACCACATCCACGCCCGCTCCCAGGAAGGCACGTCCATGACCACCACCCTCGCCCGGAGCTCGGCCGCCTACTCCGGACCGATCCTCACCGTGCCGGTGCGGGTCGAGCACGCCGTACGGCGGGTCCGCTCCGAGCAACACCGCGCCACGCTGCTGCTCGCCGGGCCCGCCAAGTACCGGCGGCTGTCCGCGCTCTACGAGCAGGAAGCCCGGCTCTGGACGCTGCTCGTGCGCCACACCGCCGAACCCGTGCACCGCCGCGCCGCGAGCGACGCCCAGTGCGCTGCCCGTGAAGGACGGACCACGATGACCACCACCGACACCCCGGCGGCCCCGGCCGCCGAACAGCTCGGCGTGCACCTGCAGCGCGTCTACGTGCTCGTCGACGAGGTCGCCGAACTCGCCTTCGACCACGACGGTGAGAAGACCGTGGAGAAGGTCCTGCGCGAGCTGCTGCGGATCGTGCAGCTCGTCCGGGCCATGGGCATTCACGTCATCCCTGTGCGGCCAGCGCTTCGACTCCGACCTCGGCAAGAACATCACCAGCATCCGCGCCCAGGTCTCCGGGCGCGTGTGCCTGCGCGTCAACGATCCGCAGACTGCGGAGATGGTGCTCGGCGGACTGGCCACCGAGGACCAGAAGCGGGCGCTGACCCTGATCCGGCCGGGCATGGCGATCGTGCAGGACGGCCAGCTCTGGCCTACGCCCGCTGCTCGTACCTGTCCACCGCCGAGACGCGCGCCCTGGCGACCGCGCACTCCGGGAACCGGGTCACCTGGGAGCAGCTGACCCTGTCCGACCGCGCCGCCGTCGACGACCGCACGAGGGCCGCGTGATGAGCACCGCCAGCACCATCGCCGTGACCGTGCTCGTCATCACCGGACTGTTGATCGCACTCGCCTGGCGCGCCCGCGGCGTCGGCCCGCTCGTCGTCGCCGGCGCCGTCCTGGGAGTCGCCGCCGGCGTCTCCGCCACGTTGCTGTTCGCCGGGCCCACCTGAGGGGGAGAGATGACCACGCAGAGCACGCCGAGGATCGTCCTGACCATCGAGGAGGCGGCCGAGTGCCTCGGGGTCGGGCGGACGCTCATGTACGCCCTCGTCACCGCTGGAGAGGTCGAATCGGTCCGGATCGGACGGTTGCGCCGCATCCCGACCGACGCCCTCGACCGCTACGTGTCAGAGCTGCGGGCGAGCCGCACATGACGAAGGGACGGAAGCCGAACAACGCGTCGACCATCTACCGCGCAAGGACGGCTACTGGCACGGGCGGGTGACCGTCGGTGTCCGGGACGACGGACGGCCGGACCGTCGGCACGTCATGGCGTCCACCCAGGCCGAGATCATCACCAAGGTCCGCAAGCTCGAACAGGAGCGCGGTAGCGGCACGACTCGGAAGGCCAGCCGGAAGGTGTGGACCGTCGAAGGATGGCTGCTGCACTGGCTGGAGAACATCGCGACACCGTTCGTGAAGGAGAACACCGCGCGCGGCTACCGGGTGGCGGTGACCGTCCACCTGGTCCCCGGGATCGGAAAGCACCGCCTGGACAAGCTGGAGCCCGAACACCTGGAACGGTTCTACGTCCGGATGATGCAGGCGGGCAGCTCGGCGGGCACCGCACACCAGGCCCACCGCACCATCCGGACCGCGCTCAACGAGGCCGTGCGGCGGCGCCACATGTCGTCGAACCCGGCCAGCCTGGCGAAGGCACCCCGGCTCGTGGACGACGAGGTCGAGCCGTACACGGTCGACGAGGTCCGGCGCATCCTCAGCGCGGCGAGCGAGCAGCGCACCGGTGCGCGGTGGGCCGTCGCGCTCGCGCTCGGACTCCGGCAGGGCGAGGGGCTCGGGTTGCGCTGGCCCGACCTTGATCTCGACACCGGACGGCTGGTCGTTCGCCGGAGCCGGCTGCGCCCGAAGTGGGTGCACGGCTGTGAGAAGCCCTGTGGCCGGAAGTACCCCGGTTACTGCCCGGAACGTCGGCCCGCGAGGGAGGAGAGCGTGGAGACCAAATCACGGGCCGGACGGCGTTCGATCGGGCTGCCGGACGAGCTGGTCGCCCTTCTGCGCAAGCACCGCGACGAGCAGGACCGGGAGCGCGAGACGGCCGGACAGCTCTGGACCGACTGCGGCTGGGTGTTTGCCACCCCGACCGGCGGGCCGACGAGCCACCGCACGGACTACGACGAGTGGAAGCGACTCCTCGTGCGAGCGGGAGTCCGGGACGGACGGCTCCACGACGCCCGCCACACCGCGGCCACCGTGAAGCTGCTCCTGGGCGTGCCCGAACGTGCCGTCATGGGGCTCATGGGCTGGTCAATCAGCGCGATGGCCGCACGCTACCAGCACATCACCGGAGCGGTTCAGCGAGACGTGACCCAGCGCGTCGGCGGGTTGCTCTGGCAGACCGGAGGGGGGACCGACGATGCGAAATGAGACTGGAACTGAGACTACGACGAGAGCGCCGGGCCGATCGCTGTGGACCGGCCCGGCGTTATCGCTGGTAGTGGCGGTAGCGGTGGGATTTGAACCCACGGAGGCGTTAACCTCACGCGCTTTCGAGGCGCGCTCCTTCGGCCGCTCGGACACGCTACCGCCGACAAGGTTACCTACTCGCTCAACGCACTTCCGGGCCGGGGTCGGTGCCGCGCCGGTCTGCGAAGAACACCTCCAACAACGCCGCCGCCTCGTCCGCGCACACCCCGCCCACAACCTCCGGCCGGTGCGTCAGGCGACGGTCGCGCAGCACGTCCCACAGCGACCCGGCCGCGCCCGTCTTCGGCTCCCAGGCCCCGAACACCACCCGTGCGACCCGGGCCAGCCCGATCGCGCCGGCGCACATCGTGCAGGGCTCCACGGTCACCGCGAGCGTCGCACCGTCGAGACGCCACTGCCCCACCACGGCGGCGGCCGCGCGCAACGCCAGCACCTCCGCGTGGGCGGTGGGGTCGCCGAGCGCCTCCCGGGCGTTGCACGCGGCGGCGAGCTCGGTGCCGTCCGCGGCGAGGACGACCGCGCCGATCGGGACGTCTCCGGTGCGGGCGGCATCGCCGGCCACACTCAGCGCGCGGCGCAGGGCGACCTCGTCGGCGGGCAGGGCGTGCACGGGCGATGCGGGTGGGTCGACGGCTCGGTGATCGACGGCGCGGGACCGGCGACTCAGCTGCCGACGGCCTCGTCGAGCGAGTCGGCGAAGCCGAGACGGCGGGCGATCGAGTCGAGCTGCTCGTCCGGGTAGAGGTCCGGGTCCCCGACCAGGACCTCCAGCTCGTCCGCGGGGAGACCGAGGTCGGACACGATGCCCATGTCGCCCTCGGGCCACGGGTCGTCGAGCGCGTCGTCGTCCGGCGGGAGCTCGACCCGCAGCAGGTCCAGCACGTCCGCGGCGACGTCGTAGTCCATCGCGGCGACCGCGTCGGAGATCAGCAGACGGACTCCGCCCGGGCCCGGGCGCAACAGGACGAAGAACTCGTCGTCCACGTCGAGCAACCCGATCACGGCCCCGGGCGAGCGCAGCCCGCGCAGAGCGGTGATCGCGGCGTCCAGATCCTCCAGCACGACGGCGTCCAGCCGGACACAGCGCCATCGCCCCTCCTCCCGGATCGCGGCGACCGCGAATCCGGGCAGGGCGGCGTCCCGCTTGTCGGGGGCGACTTCGACGCTCTGCGTGGGCACGGACCTACGGTACGTCGTTCGGGCCATTGTGGTCCACGCCACATCCGAGTATGGCCCGTCACACTGACACCATCGGGGCATGGCGATCACCCCCGCGTCCGTCCGGGAGCTCCCGGTGGGCCTGCTCGGCCGCGCCCAGGCGATGCAGCCGCGCACCGTCTCGCTACGCCGTGCGCTGCACCGACGGCCCGAGATCGGCCTCGATCTGCCCGCCACCCGGGACGCCGTGCGCGATGCGCTGGCCGACCTGCCGATCACGGTGTCCCTGGGCGAGTCGTGCAGCTCGGTGATCGGTGTGATCGACGGCGCCCGGCCCGGCCCGACGGTGCTGCTGCGCGGCGACATGGATGCGCTCGCGTTGCAGGAGGACACCGGCCTCGGCTTCGCCTCCGAGATCGACGGCGCGATGCACGCCTGCGGGCACGACACGCACGTCGCGATGCTGGCCTCGGCCGC
>JAKDNL010000451.1 GCA_030451825.1 Pseudonocardia sp.
CGGGGGGGGGTGGGAGCGCGCGAGCGCGGGGGCGCGGTCGCCGGGCGGACCCGCCCGGGGCGGGCCTGCAGCGGCAGACGTGTGGTCGGCGGGTCCAGACGGGCCCGGGCGCTGTCCACGGGCTCGGCCGGAAGGCGCGGCAGCAGGGCCGTCGCCGGGTCCAGGCGGGCGCGCTCGCTGTCCACCCGCTCGTCGGCCGGGAGCGGCGCACCGGCCATCGGGAGCGGCGCACCGGCCACCGGGCCCTGCGACGGGGTCACCTCGGCCGGGCCCCCGCGGCGGAGCCGGGCACCCGGAAGGTCACGCATCCAGCGCCGCGCCGGCTGCTCGACGAGGGTGAACAGCAGGTGCGCGGCCGGGATCGTCGCGACCAGGACTCCGAGCGCGACCAGGTGCGCGGTCATCGAGCCGGCGGCCAGGAAGCCGTCACCGCCGCCGTAGCGGCGCAGGGCCAGCCAGAACACCTCGAACATCGGGATGTGCACGAGGTAGAGCGCGTAGGAGATCCGGCCGCCGTGCACCATCGGGCGCGACGCCAGCAACCGCGCCGGACCGCGGTCGGCCAGGGCCAGCGACCCGACCAGCACCGGGAACAGCAGCGTCACCATCCCCACCGCGCCGGCGCCGAGCACCACGCTCGCGACCAGCCCGGTCACGATCCCGCCGATCGCGACCGCGGCCAGTGCCGAGGCGACCCGCCGGTTCCGCTCGTGAGCGCGCAGCCGGCGCACCACCAGCAGCGTCAGCACGCCGGCGGAGAACCCGCAGACGACCCGGACCAGCCAGCTGAACGGGTAGTACGGGCTACCCATCACCACGAACGAGGCGACCATCGGCGACATCATCGCGACCGCGCCCAGGGCCAGCACCGCGACCGGCAGCCGGCGCAGCCGGAAGAACACCAGCGCCGTCAGCGGGAACAGCAGGTAGGCCAGCCACTCGGCGCTGATCGACCAGGTCGGGCCGACCCAGGACGCGCCGTCGAGGAAGGGCTGGTTCCACATCTGTACCAGCAGCACCTGCTGCAGCCACTCCCCCCGACTCAGGGTCGGCTGCACCGCCTGGAACGCGATGTCGGAGCCCGACCCGAGAATCGAGCGGGCGAGGAGCCAGATCCCGAACAGGTTGAATACCAGGAGGTACGCGGGCCACATTCGCCCGGCACGTGCCCAGACGAAGCGGCCGGCCGCACGGAGCCGCAGCCGCGGACCCAGCACGTCGAGATAGGTGTAGGCGATCACGAAACCGCTGAGCACGAAGAACAGGTCGACACCGAGCGCCCCCTGGTCCACCAGCGGGCCCAGCAGCGCGGAGACCTCCGCGACGCCGGGCAGCGCGGTGAAGTGGAAATGGAACGCGACCACCCACACCGCCGCGACGATGCGCAGACCGGTCAATGGCCGCAGCTCGCCTCCACCGGGGTGTTCAACACCGCCGGGCGCACGGTTCATCCGAGCAGCGGAGTCCGGCCCCGATACGGAGCGCCCGATGGCGAGGTTCTTCACAGTCAGGATCAACGAGGTTGGGCCGACACCGTCACCGGGGACCCTCGAACTAGGCCCGAATGTCGCATCCGGTCACTGAACGTGATCTTTTCCGGGTTTCACCGCCTTGATTCCCCGGCCGGGCGGAACCGCCGGAAGGCGGTTCGCGGACACTCTGGCGGGGGGTTGACGAGCGGCCCCGAGTCGCTGTCTAGCCTCGACCAGGTGCTGACCACCGACGAGGTGGCCGCGGATACCCGGGACACGACGGCGTCCCGCGGACGCGACCACCGCCCCGCCCACCGGTGGCTGGCCGCCGGTCTCGGTCTGCTCTCCGCTCTTCTCGCGCTGGCCGTGCCCTTCCTCCCGGTCCTGCAGACCACCTCGGAGATCAGCTGGCCGTCGGCGCAGAGCGGGACCGCGCCGGTCGACGCACCGATCGTCTCGCTGCACCCGGAGAGGCTCGACGCGACCTTCGACTGTGCCGCCGTCCGCAGCCTCGACGAGCGCACCGCCGGGCCCGCCACCGTGTTCTCCACCGTCCCCCCGGCCTCGCCGAACGGCAGCGCGGTCGGGATGCGGATCGCCGTCGACGGCGGCACGGTCACCATCGACGACGGCGGCCGCCGGGCGGCGACCACACCGCTTCCCGACGGTGACTGCGCGCTGACCATCGCCTCCGACGCGGGGGCCACCACGGCGTCGTTCGGCGACCAGGAGGTGGCCTCGCTGGGCGGAGATGCGCGCCCCCAGGTGGTCGGCGTCTACTCCGACCTGGACCAGGCCCGTGATCCGGTCGGTGACACGTCGGTCCGGATCCAGGCCGACAACCGCTACGACAGCGTCTCCAGCACGCTGAAGATCGTGGCCAGCACGCTGGCCGTGGTCGCGCTCGCCGGGTGCCTGTGGTTCCTGCGCAAGCTCGACGACCGGGACGGCCGGCGGGTGCTGCACGGCCGACGCCTGTCCCGTGCCCTGCGCGGGCGAGATCTCGTGCGCGACTCCGCGGTCGTCGTCGTGCTCGCGGTCTGGGCCGTGATCGGCAGCATGACCTCCGACGACGGCTACATCCTGGCCATCTCGCGGGGCAACGACTCGGCGGGTTACATCGGCAACTACTACCGGTGGTTCAACGCCCCGGAGGCCCCGTTCGGCTGGTTCTACCAGCTCTACTCGCTGTGGAGCGGGGTCTCGGAGGCCGTGCTGTGGCTGCGGCTGCCCGCGCTCGGCATGGGCATCGCGTCCTGGTTCCTGATCAGCCGCGCGCTGCTGCCCCGGCTGGGCACCAGGGTGCGGCGCAGCCGCTCCGCCGGCTGGGCCGCGGCCGCGGTGTTCCTGTGCTTCTGGATGCCGTTCGACAACGGGCTCCGCCCGGAGACCGTCGTCATGATCGCGGCGCTGCTCTCGTTCGTCACGCTGGAGCGGGCGCTGGCGACCCGTCGGCTGCTGCCGGTGGCCGGAGCGCTGATCGCCGGTGCGTTCGCTGTCGCGGCCACGCCGACCGGGCTGATCGCGCTGGCACCGTTCCTGGCCGCGGCCCGTCCGCTGATGCGGCTGCTCAGGGAGCGCGCCAGCAGATCGGGCTGGCTGACCACGCTCGCGCCGCTGGCCGCGGCCGGCCTGATCGTGCTCGTCGCGGTCTTCGGCGACCAGACCTGGGAGACGGTCGCCGAGGCGACCCGGGTGCGCACCGCGATCGGCCCGAACCTGTACTGGTACCAGGAGCTGGCCCGCTACGAGGCGCTGTTCACCCCGAACCAGGACGGGCCGCTGCAGCGCCGGTTCCCGGTGCTACTGCTGTGGCTGTGCACCGCCGTCGCGTCGATGGTGCTGCTGCGCCGCGGTCGGATCCCGGGTGCCGCGCTGGGCTTCAGCCGGCGGCTGATCGGCAGCACCGTGCTGTCGTTCGCGGTGCTCGCGCTGACCCCGACCAAGTGGACCCACCACTTCGGCGCGTTCGCCGCGCTCGGCGCCGGCATGGCAGCCCTGGCCGCGCTGGCCACCAGCACCGGCGTGCTGCGCTCCCGACGCAACCAGGCGATCTTCCTGTCCGGTGTGCTGGCCGTGACCGCACTCGCGTTCACCGGGCCGAACACGTGGTGGTACGTCTCGAACTGGGGCGTCCCCTGGTTCGACAAGCCGCCGTCGATCGGCGGGTTCTCGGCGACCACGCTGCTGCTCGCACTGGCCGGGATCTCGCTGGTCGTCGGCGTCGTCGAGCACCTGCGCACGCCGGACATCCCGCGTCCGGTCGTCACCCAGGACGCGGTCGAGCACCGGGTCCGCCGGATCCGCCGGGTCCGGCTGAGCCAGGCCCAGGCCGTGCGTCTGGGCTCGGCACCGATCGCCGTGATCTGCGCGCTGATGGTGCTCTTCCAGGTGGCCTCCCTGGCCAAGGGCATGGAGAAGCAGGCCGGCAGCTACTCGCTCGGTGCGGACATCATCGGCGACCCGACCGGCTCGGAGTGCGGGCTGGCCGGCCGGCTGATGGTGGAGACCGACCCGCAGGCCGGCGTGCTGCCCGCGGCCGCGGGCACCGGCAGCCCGGACGACGCTGCCCGCTCCACCGGCTTCAGCGCGAGCGGGCTGCCGCCCACCGGCCCCGGATCGCTGCGCGACTCCGACGGCAGCGGCAACCGGTTGCCGGACATCCGCGGCGCCGGACCGCAGGGCGGACCGGTCGTCGGCAGCTACTCGACGACCCCGAACTCCGTCGGGCAGTACCAATCCGGCTGGTACCAGCTGCCGGAGGCGGCGCGCAACGGCAGCGTGCCGCTGGTCCTCGGGATCGCGGGGGGGTTCGGTGCGGACAACACGCTGACCCTGCAGTTCGCCCGCGGCGACGGGCCGGACCCGCAGATCGTGGACGAGATCTCACCCGGCACGTCCACCGGGACCGTGACCACGACCGCCGACCCGACCGGCACCGCCTCCGCTGGGCGAGGCTGGCGGGACACCCGGGTCGACCTCTCCGGCACCCCGGCCGCGACGGCCGACCGCGTCCGGGTGGTCGCCGCCGACCGCGGCACCGCGCCGAACTCCTGGATCGCCGTCGCGCAGCCCCGGGTGCCGGTGCTGACCCCGATGACGCAGGTGGTCGGCGACAGCCCCGGGATGCTCGACTGGCCGGTCGCGTTCACCAGCCCGTGCCTGCGGCGCTTCGAGGTCAACGCCGGCATCGCCCAGGTCCCCACGTTCCGGCTGCTCTCCGACACCCAGCAGCGCGCGGCCGGGGAGTTCCAGAGCCAGCCCAGCGGCGGCGGCCCGCTGGCGTGGATCACCCAGGTCGGCGCGCAGCGGGTGGTCCCGCTGTACCTGCCCGGATCCTGGGACTTCGATACCGGGCAGCTGCGACTGATCGAGCCCTATTCTCCGGACTCCGCGCCGGCCCAGGTGCAGACCGGCACCCGCACCATGTGGGGATGGTCGACGAAGGGCCCGACCGGATCACCACCGTCGAACCCCTCGCCGCTGCCCGGATGAGCTCGCGCCACAATGGTGCGGTGAGGCCTGGCCGGTCGGTGCCCACCGAAGCCGACCCCACGACATCGGAAAGGCGATCCGTCCCGCATGCTGCGCACCGCTGAGCAGGCAGACCCCGCACCGGGCACGGACCCCGGCACGACGGCCGACCGACGACCGACGAGCGCGCGGCTGACCGTGCAACGCGGCATGTTCGCCGGGCCGAGCGCGCTGGTGCCGCACGACCTCTACGCCGAGGTCCTGAGCGGCACCGCGCGCCGGGAGCGGGACCGGGTGCTGCTCACCGCCGGCACGCACGTCACGACGAACACCTACTGGGGCCGGCTGCACGCCACCTACTGGCAGCGCTGGACCGCGGTGCCCGAGGTCCGGGTGGAGCTGAAGGCCTCCGGCCGCGGCCGGGTGTGGCTGATGGCCTCGGACACGAACAAGGTCGCCCGCGCGGTCGACGTGGCCGAGGCCGGCTCCGAGGGCGCGGACGTGGTGCTCACCGGGTCGGTGGACCGGTTCGTCGACGGCGGCGGCATGTGGGTCGAGATGGCCACCGAGACCGACGAGATGACCGTCTCCGACGTGCGATGGAGCGTCGCGCACCCGGAGCCGCTGCGCCCGACGTCGATCACGATCTGCACGTTCAACCGGGTCGAGGACTGCCTGAACACGCTGCAGGCGCTGCTCGACGACCCGTTCGCGCGCGGGTGCGTCCGGTACGTGCGCGTCGTGGACCAGGGCACCGACCCGCTACAGAGCCGGGACCGCTTCGCCGACATCGCCGACGCGTTCGGCGAGCAGCTCCGGTACCAGCGCCAGCCCAACCTCGGCGGGGCCGGCGGGTTCACCCGGGGCCTGTTCGAGGCCACCGCGGGCGAGGTGGCCGACGACCACGACGTCCTGCTGATGGACGACGACGTGCTGCTCGACCCGGAGATCGTCGT
>JAKDNL010000452.1 GCA_030451825.1 Pseudonocardia sp.
CTGTTTGGGTGGGTACTGGGGGCGCCGTGTGGGTCCGGGTGGGGGGGGGGGGCCCCCCCTGGGAGCGGGGCCGCGGCCGCGCACCGGGGTCACTTGATGCCGAGCTGCCCGCAGGTCGCGGCGTTGGCGCCGGTGCAGATATCCGCGGCCTTGATGTAGCCGGCGTCGGTCACCGTCTTCACGTTGTCCTTGGTGATCAGCTGCGGCTCCAGCAGCACGGACTTGACCTGCCGCTTGCCCTTCGGGTCGTCGACGGTCTGGGTCGCGACCTGGTCCGCGGCGGCGGTGTCGCCCTTGGCCAGCGCCGCGGCCAGCTTCGCCGCCGCGTCGGCCTCCTCCTGGATCGGCTTGAACACCGTCATGTACTGGTCGCCGCGCAGGATCGCGGCCAGCCCGTTCGCCGTCGCGTCCTGGCCGGTGACCGGGACCTTGCCGTTGAGGCCGTACTTGGTCAGGACCGTGATGACCGCGCCGGCCATGCCGTCGTTGGCCACCGCGACGCCGTCGACCTTGCCGCCGTTGCCGGTCAGGATCTGCTCGAACGTGGTGCCCGCGACCTGGTTGTCCCACTTGTCGATGGCCTGGTTCTGCACCAGCTTGTAGGCCTTCGAGTCGTACTTGGGCTGCAGCACCGACATCTGGCCGCGGGTGTAGAGCGTGGCGTTGTTGTCGGTCGGCGCGCCCTCGATCTGGATGATCTGCGCGCCCGGCTTGTCCCCGACGCCCTGCACGAGACCCTGGCCCTGCAGCGCACCGACCTTCTCGTTGTCGAACGAGACGTAGTAGTCACTGGTGCCGCCGAGGTTGAGCCGGTCGTAGTCGATCACCGGGATGCCCTGGGCCTTCGCCTTGGCCGCCACCGAGCTACCGCCGTCACTGCTGATCGATGCGATGACCAGCGCCTTCACCCCGCTGGAGATCATGCCGTCGGCGAGGGTGGAGAACTTCTGCTCGTCGCCCTGGGCGTTCTGGATGTCCGGGTCCAGGCCCTCGGCGCGCATCGCCTTGTCCAGCATGGGCTTGTCGAAGCCCTCCCAGCGTGCCGACGTGTCGGTCTCGGGAAGGATCACCCCGACCTTGATCCCACCGGCGTCCGGCGCGTCGGACCCGCCGGCCTCGTCCCCGCCACCGGCGCTGTTCTGGCCGCATGCCGACAGCGCGAGCACCAGGCCCAGGCTCGCCGCCATCGAGGCGCGCAGTACCGCTCTCCGCGTTCGCATCGGATGTCCCCTCCACGTCACTGTGGATCGCACCGGCAGGCTCACCGGATGAGTGAATGTTGCGAGCGACAACGTATGGCGGGAAGCACGCGTTCCATAAGCCCACTGAATCGATCAACTTAGAACTGGATCATCACAATTCGGTCACGGAGACCGGCTTTTGTTGTCCTCGGTTCGATTCAGCGCGCAACCGGGACGGCGACCTTCTCGTCGTAGCCCTCGACCACGCGGGCCGGCATCGGGAACCGCACACCGGTGTCGCCGAACAGCCTCCGACCGGCCGTCGCGGCGGCGTCGTGCACGGCGCCGGCGACGTCGTCGGCCACCTCCGCGGGGACGTGCAGCAGCACCTCGTCGTGCTGGAAGAACACCAGCTGCGCCGGGCTCGCGTCCCGGCGCAGGGCGTGGCGCAGCTCGGCGAGCAGCACCAGCGCCCACTCCGCGGCCGTGGCCTGCACGACGAAGTTGCGGGTGAACCGGCCGCGGGCACGGGCGGCGGCGGCGCAGCACCGCCAGCGCCGGCTCGCGGGCCATCGCGGCCAGCACCCAGCGCGGCGCGAGATCGCGTTCCAGCGCGAGGACGGCGTCCGGGCCGGGCAGCGTCTGGACGTCTCCCTGCGCCGTGCCGTCCTCGGTGAGCCGACGGATCCGGATCGGGGCACCGTCGGAGCCGGGGTCGAGCGCGACGCGCGCCGTCGACTCCGCCCCCGTCCCCACCCCGGCAGTCTAGGTTCGGGCCCCGACAGCGGAGGAGGCATCGATGGCCGAGGTGACCACCGTCGTGTTCGACGTCAACGAGACGCTCTCGGACATGGCGCCGATGGCGACGCGGTTCGCCGATCTGGGCGCGCCGGAGTCGTTGGGGGCCTTGTGGTTCGCCGCCACCCTGCGCGAGGGCATCGCGCTGGCCGCGTCCGGCGACGCACGCACGTTCGCCGAGATCGGCCGGGAGACCGCGAAGGCGGTGCTGCGCGGGCACCCTATCGACCGCAGCCCGGACGACGCCGCCGCCCACGTCCTGGATGGATTCCTCGCGCTGGGGCTGCACCCGGACGTCGCCGACGGGTTCCGTGCTCTGCGCGCGGCCGGACTGCGCCTGGTCACCCTGAGCAACGGTGGGGTGCCGGTGGCCGAGAAGCTGCTCGGCGACGCCGGCATCCGCGGCGACATCGAACACGTCCTGTCCGTCGACGACGCCGGGCTCTGGAAGCCGGCGCGGGTGGCCTACGCCTACGCCGCGCAGGTCTGCGGGACGGCGCCGGGCGAGATGGTGATGGTCGCGGTGCACCCGTGGGACCTGCACGGTGCGCACCGCGCGGGCCTGCGCACGGCGTTCGTGAACCGCGACGGGGCCGCCTACCCCGCCCATCTCACCCCGCCGGACCACACGGTCACCGCCGTCGGGCAGCTGGCGGCACGGCTGGGCTGACCCCCGGACGGGTGACCCGGCGCGCGATCACCGCCGCGTCGCGACCGTCCCGGGCGAGTGCCGTCCGTATGCTCGATCCGGATGATCAGTACAAGGGGGACGATCGTGACCAGAGCGTTCCGGCCGGCCGTTCTCGCCCTGGTGGTGCTGGCGCTGGCCGGGGCCTGCTCCGCCGCCGCGCCCGTCCCGCCGGAGCCGGTGCCCGCGCCGGAGCCGGCCGGGCTCTCGCCACTGCGGGTGGACGGCCGGTTCCTCACCGACGGCTCGGGAGCACCCTTCTTCTGGACCGGCGACACGGCATGGGCGCTGCCGGCGCTGCTGGACCGCGAGGAGACCGCCCACTATCTCGACACCCGCGCGGAGCAGGGCTTCAACGTGGTGCAGATGGTCGCGCTCTTCCCGCAGGCCGGAGCGGACGGGCCGAACCGCTACGGCGACCGCCCGTACCGCGGCGGGCTCGACGACCTCGCCGTCACCGACGGTGCCGACCCGTCGGACCCGGAGGCCTACGACTACTGGGACCACCTCGACACGGTGGTCGCGATGGCCGCCGAGCGCGGGATCCGGATCGGGCTGCTGCCGGTCTGGGCCGATGAGCAGGTCGGTGAGCTGGTCACCGAGGACAACGCCCGCGGCTACGGCGAGTTCGTCGGCGACCGCTACGGCGACCGGGTCGTCTGGATCCTGGGCGGCGACGAGTCCGCGGACGGCGTCGAGCAGGTCTGGCGCGAGCTCGCCGCCGGCATCGAGACCGGAGCCGGGCGCGACGTCCTGATCACCTACCACCCGATCGGAGACCGCAGCTCCGCCGACTGGTTCGCCGACGACCCGTGGCTGGACCTGAACATGGTCCAGGGCGGGCACTGCCTGCGCCACGACGTGCGCCGACGGGTCATCGACGCGACCTACCGGGCGGACCCGACGAAACCGTTCCTGGACGGCGAGCCGATCTACGAGGATCACCCCTACTGCTGGGAGAAACCGCCGGAGGGCTACTCCACCGCGCTCGACGTGCGTCGCGACGCCTACTGGTCGGTGTTCGCCGGCGCGCTCGGGCACACCTACGGACACCACGCCGTCTGGCAGTTCAGCACCCCGGATCGCCCGGCCGCGCTCGGCGCCCGCGGCAACTGGCGCGAGGCGCTGAGGGCCCCGGCCGGCCGGCAGATGACGCATCTGCGGGCGTTGATGGAGTCCCGCCCGTTCACCACCGGGGAACCGGCCCCCGACGTGGTCACCGACACGGGTGACGGCGCGGAACGGATCCAGGCCACCCGGGCACGTGACGGGGCCTACCTGATGGCCTACGTGCCCGACGGGCGCGCGTTCGAGGTGGACCTGGGCGCGCTGTCCGGACCGGCCCGGGCCTGGTGGTTCGACCCACGCACCGGCCGGGCCACCCCGGAGACGGTCGGCGACGGCCGGGTCACCGTCACCCCGCCCGACGACCAGGACTGGGTACTCGTCGCCGACGACGCCACCCGCGGCTTCCCGGCCCCCGGCGCCCCGTCCTGACCGCTACCGCCCCTCTCCCGACCGCCGCCGCCGGGCGCCTCCGTCGCGGCGCGCGTCAGACGGGGTTGCGCAGCGTGGCCAGGAGGTCGGCCTCGGCGGCGGCGAAGCGCGGGTCGGTGAGCACCGAGGCGTCCCGCGGGCGGGGCAGGTCGATCGTCACCTCGCGCACGATCCGGCCCGGGCGCGGCGAAAGTACGAGCACCCGGTCGGAGAGGAACACCGCCTCCCGGACGTCGTGGGTGATCAGCAGCGCGGTCCAGCCGTACCGGGCGCGGACGGCCTCGAGCCACTCCTGCATCCCGGTCCGGGTCAGCGAGTCGAGCGCGCCGAACGGCTCGTCGAGCAGCAGTACCTCCCGCCCGGCGACGACGGTGCGCAGCAACGCGGCGCGCTGGCGCATGCCGCCGGACAGCTCGGCCGGCCGGGCCCCTTCGAACCCGGCCAGGCCGAACGCCTCGAACAGCGGCCGCGCCCGGTCACGCGCCTGCCGGCGTGGCGTGCCCGCGACCTCCAGCCCGAGCGTGGTGTTGTCGAGCACCGTGCGCCACGGGAACAGCAGGTCCTTCTGCGGCATGTAGCCGAACGTCGTGTCACCGGCCGGCCGGTCGTCGACCGTCACCTGCCCGCGATCGGGTTCGACGAGCCCGGCCAGCGCGTTGAACAGCGTCGACTTGCCGCTGCCGGAGGGTCCGATCACCGACACGAACTCGCCCGGCGCGACGGCCAGCGACACGTCGTCGAGTACCGCGAGGCCGCCGAAGGACACCGAGAGCCCGTCGACACCGACCTTGGCGCTCGCCGTCGTCGTCACGATCTCCCCCGATCCGGCCGGTACCAGGGCACCAGCACCCTCTGCACCAGATAGGTCAGCCCGAACAGCGCAATCGAGAGCAGCGCGGTGACCAGCACCGCGGCCAGCACCAGGTCGGTCCGGAACGAGTTCTTCTGCAGCTGCATGAAGATCCCCAGACCGGACTTCGCGCCGACGTACTCGGCGAAGATCGCGCCCGTGACGGCGTAGGTGATGCCGATCCGCAGCGCGGTGAAGAACGACGGCATCGCGCCGGGCAGGCGCACGTAGCGGAACTGCTGGGCGCGGCTCGCGCCCATGCTGCGCAGCAACGCGGTGGCGTCGCGGTCGGTGCCGGCGAACCCCTCGATCAGCCCGACCGCGATCGGGAAGAACGTCACCAGCGCGATCACCAGCACCTTGGGCAGCAGCCCGAACCCGAACCAGATGATCAGCAACGGCGCGATCGCGATGATCGGCAGCGTCTGCGACGCGACCAGCAGCGGCACCAGCGCCCGGCGCAGCCACGGCGAGAAGTCGACGACGACCGCCAGCGTCCACGCCACCACCAGCGAGACCGCGAACCCGACGGCGGTGACCTGCACGGTCGGCACCGTGTTCGTCCAGAGCACGTCCCGGAACGCCCAGCCCTGCTCGAGCACCCGCACCGGCGACGGCAGCACCTGCGGCCGCGTCCCCAGCACGGTGACCGCGACCTGCCACACCACGAGAAGCGCGAGAACGATCACCGCAGCCGGCACCACCCGCCCGAACGCCCCCCGCCCCCGCGATGCACGAGAGCTCCGCTCGTCCACCCGGGGTGCACGAAAGGAGCTCTCGTCCATCAGAGGCCGGCCTTGTCGGTCGGCCGAGCGAGCGGAGCTTTCGTGCGTCCGGGATGAGCGAGCGGAGCTTTCGTACGTCCGGGATGAGCGAGCGGAGCGCCCG
>JAKDNL010000453.1 GCA_030451825.1 Pseudonocardia sp.
AAGCGGGGCACTCCGACGATCCTGCCCGCACACCGCCGTGGGGGTGGGTCGGCGCGCGGGCGCTCCGCCGGGTGGAGCACGGGGAGTTCCGCCGTTCACGCCGCCGCTGTCCACAACCTGTCGGGCGCATCCCCAGATCACGGATCTCCTCCGCCGCGGTCGGCTTTCGGGCGCAACATCGACGCATGGAACAGCACCTCGCCGCGATGCTCGGCGTCTCGCCGGCCCCGGCGCCTCTCGGGGCGGCCTCGGTACTCGTGCTCGCCGCCATCGCGGCCGCGGCCGGTGTCGCCGCCGGGGCGTTGACCCGGCGATGGCTGGCCGGGCTGCGGCGCGGGGCGGACGTGGCGCCGCCCTGGTGCGAGGTCGCGACGGCGTCGGTCTGGGCCGTACCCGTGCTGGCATGGTCCGCCGGTGCGGTACCGGGCGTGCTGCTGCCGCTGCTGTTCGGGCTCGGGTGGCTGGGCGTGGCCGGCTCGGCGGTGGACCTGCGCCGGCACCGGTTGCCGAACGCCCTGACCCTGCCTGCGCTGCCGGTGGTGCTGATCCTGCTCGTGCCGGTCGGCGCGGACGCCGTGGCGCGCGGCCTCGCCGGGGCGGTGCTGCTCACCGCGGCGCACGCGATCGTGCACCTGCTGGCCCCGGCCGCGATGGGCGCCGGCGACGTGAAGCTCGCGGCACCGGTGGGTGCGGCGCTGGCCGGGCCCACCTGGGCCGCGCTCGGAGTCGGGGCGGCGCTCGCGCTCGTCCTGACCGGCCTGCTGGCGGCGGCCGGTCTGCTGGGGCGAGGGTGGGACCGGTGGGCCCGCCTGCCGCACGGGCCGTCGATGCTCGCCGCCGCCTGGGCCGTCGTCCTGTTCGCGGCGGGTTCGGCAGGCGTGGCCGGGGCCGGGTGAGAGGATGGACGCCGTGCTGCGATGGATCACTGCCGGGGAGTCCCACGGTCCCGCGCTGGTGGCCGTGCTGGAGGGCATGGTCGCCGGTGTCGAGATCACCACGAAGAAGCTGAGCGCCGAGCTCGAGCGCCGCAAGCTCGGCCACGGCCGCAGCCCGCGGATGTCGTTCGAGGCCGATGAGCTCGAGGTGATCGGTGGCCTGCGGCACGGGATCACCCAGGGCGGGCCGTTCGCGGTGCGGATCGGCAACACCGAGTGGCCCAAGTGGGAGACGGTGATGGCGGCCGACCCGGTCGATGAGGAGCTGATCGCGGGCCGGGCCCGCAACGCGCCCCTGACCCGGCCCCGGCCCGGGCACGCCGACCTGGCCGGCATGACCAAGTACGGCTTCGACGACGCACGCCCGGTCCTGGAGCGTGCCAGCGCCCGGGAGACCGCCTCGAGGGTGGTGCTCGGGACGGTGGCCAAGGCGTTCCTGAAGCAGGCCTTCGGGGTCGACGTCGTGTCGCACGTGGTGGCGATCGGTGCCGTCGACGCCGCGGACGACGACCCGGTGCCCGGCCCCGGTGACCTGGAGCGGGTGGACGCGAGCCCGGTGCGCGCGTTCTCCGCGGACGCGGCCGCCGCGATGATGGCCGAGATCGACGCCGCGCACGACGAGGGCGACACACTGGGCGGGGTGATCGAGGTGATCGCCTACGGGATGCCGGTCGGCGTCGGCTCCTACGTCCAGGCCGACCGGCGCCTCGACGCCCGCCTGGCCGGCGCGCTGATGGGCGTGCAGGCGATGAAGGGCGTCGAGATCGGCGACGGGTTCCGCACCGCGCACCGCCGGGGCAGCGCCGCGCACGACGAGATGGTCCCGGGAGACCCGGTGAAGCGGCTGTCCAACCGGGCGGGCGGCATCGAGGGCGGCATGACCAACGGCGAGCCGGTCCGGGTGCGGATCGCGATGAAGCCGATCTCGACGGTGCCCCGCGCGCTGCGCACGATCGACACCGCCACCGGGGAGGAGGCCGTCGCCATCCACCAGCGATCCGACGCGTGCGCGGTGCCCCGCGCCGGCGTCGTCGTGGAGTCGGTGACCGCCCTGGTGCTGGCCCAGGCCGCGCTGGAGAAGTTCGGCGGGGACTCGATCGAGGAGACCCGGCGCAACCTGGCGAGCTACCTCGCGGCCTCGGCCGGGACGGGGGCGTCGCGGTGAGCGCCGTCCCGGGCTCCCCGCAGGGTGTCTCCGCCGTCCCGGGCCCGGACGCGGACGGGCGGCCGTTCGTCGTCGTCGTCGGGCCGCCCGGGTCCGGGAAGTCGACCATCGGCAAGCTGCTGGCCCGCCGGCTGGAGCTGGGTTTCGCCGACACCGACGCGGTGATCGTCGAACGGATCGGGCGCCCGATCGCCGACATGTTCACCACCGACGGCGAGGATGTGTTCCGTGTCCTGGAGCGCGAGGTCGTCGCCGAGCAGCTCCGCGCCGGGCACGGCGTGCTCGCACTGGGCGGCGGTTCGGTGCTCGCCGACGCGACCCGGGAACTGCTGCGCGAGCACCGGGTGGTGGCGCTGGACGTCAACGTGGCCGACGGCATGCGCCGTACCGGCATGTCCACCGCGCGGCCACTGCTGGCCGGGGTCAACCCGCGGGCGACGTTCCGCATGCTGCTCGATGCCCGTGCCGCGCTCTACCGGGAGGTCGCCACCGTGCAGGTCGACACGTCGCGCCGCAGCCCGAACCAGGTCGTCGCCTCGGTGCTGGCCGCGCTCGGGGCGGCCCCGGCCGAGGAGCCGGACGCCTCTCCGGACGCGCCCGATCCGTTGGACCGGCCCACCGCCCGCGACGACGCCCTGCTGCCGAACCCCGGCCTGGGTGCCCCGCGCCCCTCGGACGCGTCGTGAACGCCCCGGGGCCGGGTGCCGGGGCAGCGACCCGGATCGACGTCGCCGCCGAACGCCCCTACCCGGTGTGGGTCGGGCACGGCGTCGCGGCCCGGCTGGCGGAGACCGTCACCGGCCTCGGCGCCCGTTCCGCGCTTCTCGTGCACCCGCCGACGCTGGTCGAGCGAGCGGAGGCCGCACGTGCCGAGCTGGTCGCGGCGGGGGTGGCCGCGCACCGCGTGCAGGTCGCCGACGCCGAGGACGGCAAGTCCCTGGAGGGACTCGCGCAGTGCTGGCAGGCCTGCGCCGATGCCGGGCTCACCCGCTCCGACGTCGTCGTCGGGCTCGGCGGGGGAGCGGTCACCGACCTCGCCGGGTTCGTGGCCGCCACCTGGATGCGCGGGGTGCCGGTGGTGCACGTGCCGACCACGCTGCTGGCGATGGTCGACGCCGCGGTCGGCGGCAAGACCGGGATCAACACCGCGGCCGGGAAGAACCTGGTCGGGGCGTTCCACGAGCCCTCCGCGGTGCTGGTCGACCTGGACACGCTGCGCACCCTGCCCGAGCCGGAGCTCGTCGCCGGGTCCGCGGAGATCCTCAAGACCGGGTTCATCGCCGACCCGGTGATCCTCGACCTGGTCGAGGCCGACCCGGTGCCCGCGCTGGACGCGTCCGGCCCGGTGCTGGCGGAGCTGGTGGAACGCTCGATCCGGGTCAAGGCCGAGGTCGTCGGCGCGGACCTGCGCGAGTCGCACCTGCGCGAGATCCTCAACTACGGCCACACGCTCGGGCACGCCGTCGAGCGCCGGGAGAACTACCGGTGGCGCCACGGCAGCGCGGTCAGCGTCGGCCTGGTGTTCGCCGCCGAGCTCGCCCGCGCCGCGGGACGCCTCGACGACGCCACGGCCGACCGGCACCGCGCCGTGCTGTCCTCGGTGGGCCTGCCCGTGTCCTACGTCCCCGGCGTGCTGCCGGAACTGGTGGAGACGATGAAGGGGGACAAGAAGTCCCGGGCCGGGATGCTGCGCTTCGTCGTGCTCGACGGGCTGGCGAAGCCCGGCCGCCTGGAAGGCCCGACCCCCGAACTGCTCGAGCGGGCCTACACCGCCCTCACCGACCCCCGCTGAGAGGTTCCGGGCCGGCGGCTCGCGTCCTCAGCCGACCACCGTCCTCCGGCCGGGGCGGAACGCCTGCCCGATCAGGGCTGCGCCGGTCACCAGGGAGAACGCTCCGAGCATCCAGAGCAGAGCGAGGATCCCGGTCGCCGGCCAGATCAGCAGCAGCACACCGAACACGACGTCGAGCACGGCCCGGACGAGCATCCATCCCCAGGCGCCTCCGCTCCGGCGGGCCTGCACGGCGGAGACCGCGGTGACGACGCCGAGGGCGATCGCCCAGAGCGCGACGACGACGAGCAGCGTCACCGCCGTCGGCCCGGGCAGCACGAGCGCGACCAGTCCGGCGATCACCGAGATCACGCCCTGGGCCACTGCCCAGCCCCAGCCCTGCCGGTCGGCGCGGTGCCGGATGCCCAGCACGATCGCGACCACGCCGTCCAGGATCGCGTAGCTGCCGAACACGAACACCAGCGCGAGCACTGCGAGCCCGGGTGAGGCGAGCGTGACGATGCCGAACGCCACGACCAGCAGCCCGCGCAACAGCACCATTCCGCGCACGCGACGCCCGGCCGCGAGGTCGGTGCCGTCGGCGGGACGCCCGGTCCGGCCGGGTCTGGACGCCGTCGCCGGCCCGTCCGTGTCATCGGTCATGTCGGCCATGGTGGTCCTCCTGTTCTCCTGCGGCCGGTGTGTCCGGCCGGTGGCCCGCTCAGTGCGGCGGGACCTCAGTGCGGCGGGCCCGGCCCGAGGCGCAGCTCGCGGACGAGGGGCCCGTCGAACAGCGCCTCCGCCTGCCCGGTCACGGTGGATCCGCTCCCGGTGTCTGGGATCCGAACGGTCCAGGTCGCGGTCCCGCCGGCGATCTGCTTGCGCGTGGTGTCGATCCGGATCCGTCCGTCGGTCATCGCCGCGATCTCGCCGCGCAACCCGGTCCCGGCGAACGGCGGGAACGGCGGCGCCGTCGACAGGGCCGCGTCCGGGGTGGTCGCCGCGCGCAGCGCGTCGCCGTCACCGGCGACGAGCGCCCGCTCGAACGCGAGTGCGGCGAGGAAGCGGTCCGCTTGCGCCCGGCCCTGCTCGCGCAGACCGCGCAGGAACCCGACGTCGCGGTTCATCTTGGACGCGGGCCCCAGGAACCGGGGCAGCCCGCCGGCCGGCATCTCGATGATCCGCACGGTGACGTGGGAGTAGCCGCTGTCCGGGCTCAGCGACCCGTCGGCGAGCAGCCCGTCGATCGTCTCGATGAACCCCAGCTCCTGATACAGCGACAGGTTGCCGGCCAGGCCGTTGCGCCGGTCGGCGATCCCGGTGAGCGTGCGCGGCTCCTTCTCGATCCGCTGCGGGTTGATCTGGATCACCCACAGCTCGTCGGGGTCGGTCGCGAGCAGGTCCCGCACCGGCGGGTTCTGGGAGAACAGCCCGTCCCAGGTTCGGGATCGCCGCCGAGGCGATGACGGCGTCCGCGGTGATCGGGTCCCGGCGGCTGTGGAACGCCCGGAACCGGCCGGACAGCACGTCCACGGCGCCGAGCAGCAGGACCGGATGGACGTGCTCGGAGTCGACGGTGAGCGCGTCGAAGTCGACGTGGCGCGCGAGCAGCGCGCGGAACTGGTCCAGCCCGCCGAGCGGGGTCGGGATCGCGTACGGGTTCATGCCGGGCACCAGCCCGAGCCCCTGCAGCATCCCGGCCCAGACCATGCCGGCGTTGGCCGCGCGGTCCAGCGGAGAGCTGGCCGCGTTGTCCTCCCAGAACTCCTCCTGCAGGGCGGCCGCCCGCTCCCGGTCGCCCGTCCGCAGGCCGGCCCAGGCCAGCAGCGCGCAGATCGCGCCGCCGGAGGTCCCCGACAGGCCGACGACCTCGGTGCCGGCCAGCTCGTCCGCGGTGAGCAGGCGCGCGAGCACCCCGGCGGTGAAGGCGGTGTGGCTGCCGCCGCCCTGGCAGGCCACGGCGATCCGACGGGGAGCGGTGCGGTTCATGCAGGGACGTCCTGTCGTCGCGGTCGGGCGTGGGCGG
>JAKDNL010000454.1 GCA_030451825.1 Pseudonocardia sp.
TCCGGGCACATCACCGACGACACGATCGCCTACTACGTGCGGCGCGCGCAGGGCGGCGTCGGCGCGATCACGGTCGAGGGCTGCCTGGTCTCCGCCGACACCGTCGGACCCGAACCCAAGATCTGTTCCGATGAGTACCTGCCCGGCCTGCGCACGCTCGTCGACGCGCTGGCCCCCTACGACGTGACGGTCGGTGTGCAGCTCATGCACCCGGGCCGCCAGGTCGTCGACGGGCCGTCGGTCGCGCCGTCGCCGGTGCCGCTGAACTCGCACGCGCCGATCCCGCACGAGCTCACCCCCGGCGAGATCGAGAAGATCGTCGCCGACTACGCCGACGCGGCCCGGCGCGCCCGCGACGCCGGGTTCTCCTTCGTCGAGGTGCACGGCGCGCACGGCTACCTGCCGTCGAACTTCCTGTCCCCGCAGCACAACCACCGCACGGACGCCCACGGCGGCGACCTCGCCGAGCGGGTGCGGTTCTCCACCGACGTGGCGCGCGCGATCACCGGCGCGGTCGGGCCCGGGATGCCGCTGGTGTGGCGGATCAACGGCGCCGACGCCGAACGCGACGGGCTCGGTCTGGACGAGTCCGTCGAGGCGGCGCGCGCGATCGTCGACGCGGGTGCGTCCTGCATCAGCGTGACGGCCGGGACGTGGCTGTCGTTGCAGGTCACGCTCGCCCCGATGGCCACCCCGCGCGGGCACATGCGGTGCTTCGCGGCCGCGGTGAAGGCGGCGGTGGACGTGCCGGTGATGGCCGTCGGGCGCCTCGACGACCCGGACATGGCGGCCGAGGTGATCGCCTCCGGCGAGGCCGACATGATCCTGATCGGACGGGGTCTGATCGCCGAGCCGGACTGGCCGGACCTGGTCCGGGCCGGGCGCCTGGACGAGCGCCGCCCCTGTATCGCCTGCAACGCCTGCGTGGACCTCGTCGGGCGCGGCGAGCGGGCCCGCTGCGCGGTGAACCCGGAGGCCGGACGCGAGCGGGAGTGGGCGCTGAACCCGGTGGCGACCCCGCGGCGGGTGATGGTCGTGGGCAGCGGTCCGGCCGGGATGGAGGCCGCGCGGATCGCCCGGTTGCGCGGTCACGAGGTGTCGATCTGGGAACGCGACGGCGAGCTCGGCGGCAAGCTCGAGGTCGCCGGTCTCGCTCCGAGCAAGCACGAGGTGCTGCGCTACAAGGCGTTCCAGGCGACGAGGCTGCGCACACTCGGCGTCGAGATCCACACCGGTGCCGAGGTGGACGCGGCGACCGTCGCGGGGCAGCATCCGGCCGTGGTGGTCGTCGCGACCGGTGCGGAGCCGCTGGTGCC
The DNA here is from genome assembly GCA_030451825.1 of Pseudonocardia sp. Lineage (GTDB taxonomy): Bacteria > Actinomycetota > Actinomycetes > Mycobacteriales > Pseudonocardiaceae > Pseudonocardia. The sequence goes on from JAKDNL010000454.1 coordinate 1,317, forward strand.
ACCGATCCCGGGCATCGACGGAGCGCACGTGCACGACGCGCAGCGGCTGCTGCGCGGCGAGGTGGACGTGCCGGCCGGGGCCCGGGTGGTGGTCGTCGGCGGCAGTGCCACCGGCTGCGAGACCGCGGAGCTGGTGCGCGAGCGCGGCGCCGAGGTGGCGATCGTGGAGATGGCGCGCAGTATCGGGCGCGGCATCGAGGCGATCACCCGGCGGCAGATGGTGCGGTCACTGCGCCACGACGGGGTGCAGGTGCTGACGAGCTCGACGGTGGTCGGGATCGAGCCCGGCGTCGTGCGCTTCACCGATGCCGAGGGCACCGAACGGGAGCTGCCGGCCGACGTCGTCGGGCTGGCGATCGGGTGGCGCCCGTCCGGGGCGACGTTCTCCGGCCCGTTGCTCGAGGCCGGCGTCGAGGTCCGGGTACTAGGCGACGCGGACGCCCCGGGCGACTTCGTCCGCGCGATCAACACCGGCGCCGACGCCGCCCTCGCGATCTGAGAGGTGAGAGGCGCCTCCGGCGCTCGTGCGCCTCAGGTCTTCAGCGCGAAGCCCTCGTAGCCGTTGCGTGCGATCTCGGTGATCCGGTCGGCGTACGGGCCGACGCCGCCGATGTAGGCCATGAACACCCGCGGCTTGCCGGGCACGTTCGAGCCCATGTACCAGGAGTCCGCGGTCGGGTAGAGCGTGTAGTTGCCGACCTCCTCGACGTGCGAGACCCAGTCGTCCTCGGCCCCGGTCGTCGCGTCGATCTCGGTCCGGCCGTTGTCGCGCATGTACCGGATGCAGTCGGTGACCCACTCCACGTGCTGCTCGATCGAGACGATCATGTTGGAGAGCACGGACGGGCTGGACGGCCCGGTGATCGTGAACAGGTTCGGGAAACCGGCCACGGCCAGCCCCAGGTAGGAGCGCGGGCCCTCGCCCCACTTCTCCTTCAGCGCCACCCCGCCCTTGCCGCGGATGTCGACGGCGGTCAGCGCGCCGGTCATGGCGTCGAAGCCGGTGGCGAACACGATCGCGTCCACCTCGTAGGTGCTCTCCGAGGTCCGGATGCCGGACTCGGTGATCTCCTGCAGCGGTGTCTTGCGCAGGTCCACCAGGTGCACGTGCTCGGCGTTGAACGTCTCGTAGTAGCCGGTGTCCAGGCAGGGCCGCTTGGTGCCGAAAGGGAAGCTGGTCGGGCACAGCGCCTCGGCGACCTCCGGGTCCGCCACCTTGGCGCGGATCTTGTCGACCGGCACACCGAAACCGGACGCCCGCTGCGCCCCGCGCCAGTCGCGGTAGTTCTCCTTCATGTCGGAGATCTCCTGGGCCGCGAGCGGCCGGTTGCCCGCCGGCATGGAGAAGTTCGGGGTGCGCTGGAAGACCGTCATCTCCGACGCCTGCCGGGCGAAGATCGGGATCGACTGGATGCCGGACGAGCCGGTGCCGATCACGCCCAGGCGCTGTCCGGTGAAGTCCACGCCCTCGTGCGGCCAGTGCCCCGTGTGATAGGTCGGGCCCTGGAACCGCTCCGCGCCGGGGATCTCCGGTGCCTTCGAGACGGACAGGCAACCCGTCGCCATGATCAGGAACCGGGTGCCGATCACGTCCCCGCCGCCGGTGGTCACGGTCCAGCGCCGCGCCTTCTCGTCGTAGACGGCGCTGGTCACCCGGGTGGAGAGAGAGATGTCCCGGAGCAGGTCGAACCGGTCTGCGACGTGCTGGATGTAGCGCAGGATCTCGGGCTGGGTGGGGTACTTCTCGGTCCAGGTCCACTCCTGCTCGAGCTCGGGGGAGAACGAGTAGGAGTAGGACAGGCTCTCCACGTCGCAGCGGGCACCCGGGTAGCGGTTCCAGTACCAGGTGCCGCCGAGGCCCTTCGCGGCCTCGACGACCCGGACGGTGAACCCGAGATCGCGCAGCGTCTTGAGCTGGTAGAGCCCGGACAGGCCGGCACCGACGATCAGGGCGTCGAGCTGTGGACTTCCGTCTGCCTCGGTCATCGTCGTTCTCCTCCCCGCGGCCGGGTACGGGCCGCGAACTGCGCCGTTGCAGGGGTGTCGATCTCGGAGCGCCGGGAACCACCGGTTCCGCCGACCGTATGACGGACGACACACCGGCGTCACTACGGTGGACGAGTTAATCGGACGACCGTTTGGGAGGTGCTGGTCTTTCGGCGCCGGTGGTGGCGCGGGCCGACACGCTCGTGGAGCACGGTGGGCCTCCGTCGCGGGCGCGCGATAGCGTCAGCGCCCGTGGATGCACGCGAATCCGGGCGCATCGCCCGACGCCTCGAGCCCCTGCACGCGATGGTCTACTTCGCGCCGGAGGCGGAACCGCGCTACATCGAGGCCGGTCTGGAGGCCGGGCGGATGAGCTACTTCGCCGGCCGGGCCGCTCCGATGGGCGCGGTGTCGGCATCGGTGGTCACCGCGACGTTCTTCAACTTCAACGGTGAGCTCGTGGCCTCGAACATCCCGAAGGCGTGGACGCTCGCCAGCCCGGCCACCCTGGTCACGGCCCGCTTCGAGATCGTCGACGCGGCGTTGCGCCGGCTGCTCGGCGACGACGGTGTCGCGTCGCCCGAGGTGGCGGAGGCGGCGGGTCTGGCCCGCAGGGCGGCCGAGGCCGCGCAGCCGGAGGGGCGCCCGCTGGCCGGTGGGCACATGGACCTGGACTGGCCGGACGCGCCGCACCTGGTGCTCTGGCACGCGCTGTCGATCCTGCGGGAGCACCGCGGTGACGGGCACATCGCGCTGCTCGTCGAAGCGGACCTGTCCGGGCTGGAGGCGCTGCTCACCGCGACCGCCACCGGCACCGGGTTCGTGCCCGGATTCGCCCGCGCCAGCCGCGGGTGGTCGCGCGAGCAGTGGGACGCCGGCATCGCCGGGCTGCGCGAGCGCGGGCTGCTCGACCCGGCCGCCGAGCTGGAGCCGACCGCGGCGGGGGAGAAGCTGCGCAACCGGATCGAGGACGACACGGACCGCCTCGGCGGCGCGCCGTGGACCGCGCTGGGCGCGGAGGGCACGGCCCGGCTGGGCGAGCTGAGCGCCGGGCTGGTCCGGACCGCGCTGCGCGCCGGAGCGTTCCCGGCCGAGGGCGTCTTCGCCCCGGCGAGCGGTCGCTGACGCCCCACCGGAACTGAGTGGCGCGTCACCGGGCGGGAAGTCCGGTTTGCCCGATACCCTCGGCGACGCGTAGGGCCGCCGGCCACGCAGGGATGGGGAGGTCGCCCGTAATGCTGGAGATCAGCGGCGTCGAGTGGGCCATCACGATCGGGGTGATCCTCGGGTTACTCGCGATCGACCTGCTCCAGGCCTGGCTGCGGCCGCACAAGGTCGGGTTCAAGGAGGCGAGCGCCTGGTCGGTCTTCTACATCGGCGTCGCGATCGCGTTCGGCGTCGTGTTCGGCATGACCCAGGGCTGGACGTTCGGCACCGAGTACTTCGCCGGCTACATCGTCGAGAAGAGCCTCTCGGTCGACAACCTGTTCGTCTTCGTGATCATCATGACGACGTTCGCGGTCCCCGAGAAGCACCAGAACAAGGTGCTCACGTTCGGGATCCTGCTGGCCCTGATCATGCGGGCGATCTTCATCCTGCTCGGTGCCACGCTGCTGAACCTGTTCTCGTTCATGTTCCTGGTGTTCGGGCTGCTGCTGCTCTACACGGCGGTCCAGCTCTACCGGCACCGCGACGAGGAACCCGACATCGAGGACAACGCCGTCGTCAAGGGTGCCCGGAAACTGTTTCCGGTCTCCGACGAGTACGACGAGGGCAAGCTGTTCACCAAGATCGACGGCAAGCGCCTGGCCACGCCGCTGTTCCTGGTGCTGGTCGCGATCGGCGGCATCGACCTGCTGTTCGCGCTCGACTCGATCCCGGCCGTGTTCGGCGTGACCGAGGAGCCCTACATCGTCTTCGCGGCGAACGCGTTCGCGTTGCTCGGGCTGCGCGCCCTGTTCTTCCTGGTGAAGGGGCTGCTGGACCGGCTGGTGTACCTCTCGGCCGGGCTGGCGCTGATCCTGGGCTTCATCGGCGTGAAGCTGATCCTGCACTGGGCGCACGAGGACATCTCCACCTCGGTGCCGGAGATCTCGACCCCGGTCAGCCTGTGTGTCATCGTCGTCGTGCTCGCCGTGGTCACGGTGGCCAGCCTGATCAAGACCCGCAACGACCCGACCGCACGGGCCAAGCCGGGCTCGCTGAGGGCGTCCAAGCAGCGGGACTCCGAGTCCCGCTGACCGCCCGCCGCGGGCGTGGCGGGCGGCACGACTTGCTACGGTGGGACCGTGAGTACGCGCGCACGGGCGATTACCCGGCGCGCCGGCTGACCCAGGACGCCGGCGCGCAGCGGTTCGCCGTGCGCTCCCGCGGGACGCGGGCAGGCGCCGTCGCGGGGCCTGGCCCGGTGGCCGACACCCGCTTCCGCCCGGAGGTCCCCGTGACCAGCTCCATGCTCACCCGCCCCGACACCGCGCCCGCCGCCCCGTCGCCCTCGCCGAGTGCCTTTCCGGTGAGGGCTTGCGCGGCGATGGCCAGCGCATCCAACCCGAGCGCCAGGAAGTTCCAGATCGACATCACGACCTGGTGCGC
>JAKDNL010000455.1 GCA_030451825.1 Pseudonocardia sp.
TCAGCCCAGCTGCAGGTCGGCCAGCCCGAGCAGGGCCCGGTACGGCGCGTCCTCGGCCTCGACCGCCTCGCGTGCGCCGGTGTCGCGGTCGACGACCGTGCAGACCCCGACGACGGTCGCCCCGGCCTCGCGCACCTGGCGCACCGCGGTGAGCACCGAGCCACCGGTCGTCGAGGTGTCCTCGACGACCAGCACCGGGCGTCCGGCGATGTCCGGGCCCTCGACCAGCCGCTGCATGCCGTGCTTCTTGGTCTCCTTGCGCACCACGAACGCGTCCACCGGGGCGGCATCGGACTCGGCGGCGGCGGCATGCAGCACCGCGGTCGCGACCGGGTCCGCGCCGAGGGTCAGCCCGCCCACGGCGTCGTAGGCCCAGTCCTGGGTCAGCGCCCGCAGCAGGCGCCCGATCAACGGCGAGGCCTCGTGCTGCAGCGTGACCCGGCGCAGGTCGACGTAGTAGTCGGCCTCCACTCCGGAGGACAGCGTGACCCGCTCGTGCACCACGCCGAGCTCGCGGACCAGCGCCGCCAGCCGCGCCCGGTCGCCGTGCGCACTCATGTCCGGTCCCGGTCGAACGTGGCCGTCAGCCGCCGGACGACACCGCGGGGTAGCACCCCGACCAGCCCGACGATCGCCTTGTACTGCCGCGAAGGCACGGACACCACCCGTCCCCTGGCCAGGTCGGCCAGGCACTCGTCGACGACCTGCACGGGATCGAGCCACAGCGGGCCGCGCCGCCCACCGGTATCGATCCCGGCCCGTTCGTGGAACTCGGTCCGGACGAAGCCCGGGCACAGCACCATCGCCCGCACCCCCGTCCCGTTCAGCGACGCGGCGATTCCCTCGGTGAACGAGATGACCCACGCCTTGTCCGCGCTGTAGGTGGACCCGCGGCCGGCGATGAACCCGGCCACACTGGCCACGTTCACCACGGCCCCCTTCCCACGGTCGACCATCCCGGGCAGCGCGGCCCGGGTGAGAGCCAGCACACTCGCCACGTTCACCTCGAGCTGGCGCGCGAGGGCCGCCGGCTCGGCGCGCAGGAAGTCGCTACCGGTGGCGATGCCGGCGTTGTTCACCAGCAGCTCGACGGGGGCGAGGTCCGGGTCGGTCAGGCGCCGGGTGACCCGGGCGCGGGCGTCCGGATCGGCCAGGTCGGCCGGCAGCACCTCGACCGATATCCCCTGGTCACGGTGCCGGGTGGCCGCAGCCTCGAGCCGATCGGCGTCCCGCGCGACGAGCACGAGGTCACGTCCGTCGGCGGCCAGCCGGTCGGCGAACGCCGACCCGATCCCTGCGGAGGCGCCGGTGATCATGACGGAGGGCACGGGGCGAGCCTAGTGCGTGCCGGTGGCCCCGCCACCGGGCGGCGCCGCGGTTCCGCGCTCCGCCGCGGGAGCAACCGGACACACTTCACATCACGTAGGGGTGATGGTGCCTTTACGGTCGGGGGATGACGTCCGAGGCGCTACCACCCGTGGTCGCGCACCCGGCGTCGGCCCGTCCGGCGTCCGGCCACCACCGCGTGGTCATCATCGGAGCCGGTTTCAGCGGCCTGACCGCCGGACTGGCACTGCTGCGGCGGGAGGTGCACGACTTCGTCATCCTGGAGCGGACCGACGACGTCGGCGGCGTCTGGCGCGACAACACCTACCCCGGCGTCGGCGTCGACACGCCCTCGCCGCTCTACCAGCTGCGCCGGCTCACAAACCCGGACTGGTCGGACCTCTACGCCAAGGGCCACGAGGTTCTCGACTACTCGCGGACCCTGGCCCGCACCGACGGCCTGCTCTCCCACGTCCGGTTCCACTGCGACGTCGAGCAGGCACGCTGGGACCCGGACACCCGGTGCTGGCACATCCGTATCGGGCACTCCGAGGTCACCGCGGACGTCCTGGTCAGCGCCGCGGGGCTGGTCTCCGACCCGGCGATGCCCGATGTAGCGGGCCTGGCCGGTTTCCCCGGCCCGGCGTTCCACTCCTCACGCTGGGACCACGACGTCGACCTCGACGGCAAGCGGGTCGCGGTGATCGGGACGGGTGCCTCGGCGATCCAGATCGTGCCGGCCATCCAGCCACGTGTGCGCGAGCTGCACGTCGTGCAGCGCACCCCCGCCTGGGTCATGCCCAAGCCGGAGCGCCCGGGAGCCGAGCGGCTGCGACGGATGCTGGACGCGAGCCCGCGGCTGCGCCGGCTGCAGTTCGACATCCTCTACGCCGGTGCCGAGGTGCTCGCCTCGGCCCGCCGGTCGCGGCTGCTGCGCGAGGGCCTGATGCGGGTCGGGCGACGGCACCTGGCCGAGCAGGTTCCGGACGAGGACCTGCGCGCGCGCCTGACCCCGGACTTCGAGTACCTGTGCAAGCGCCCGCTGGTCTCCAACTCCTACCTGCCGGCGATGGGCGAGCCGAACACCACGCTGCACACCGGCGGGCTCGCCGAGGTCCGCGGTTCCACGGTCGTCGCGGGCGACGGCACCACGGCCGAGGTGGACGTGATCGTGCTCAACACCGGCTTCCAGATCGGCATCACCTCGCCGATCGCCCGCCGGATCCGGGACTCGGCCGGCGCCTCGCTGAACGACCACTGGGGCGATCGTCCCCGCGCCTACCTGGGCATGAGCTACCCGGGCTTCCCGAACTTCTTCCTCACCCAGGGCCCGAACGCGACCAGCGGCGCAAGCTCGACGCTGCTGTTCGCCGACGCCCAGGGCCGCTACATCGCCGACGCCGTGGTCACCATGGCCCGCGAGGGCATCGAGGTCACCGACGTCCGGCCCGAGGCCGAACGTCGCTGGACCCGCCGGATCCGGCGGCGCTCCGCGCGGACCGTCTACGAGCGGGGCGGGTGCGCGAGCTACTACCAGAACGACGACGGCGTGAACGTCGTCATGTGGCCGGCGAACTCCGCCGAGTACCAGCTGCGCACCCGGCGGTTCCGGCTCGCTCCGTTCCACGCCCTCTACGGCCGGCGCGGCGCCGGCCGGCCGCTGGAGCCGGCGCTCGCGACGTCGATGCCGGGCACCGGCAAGCTCGCGGTGGGCTGAACCCGGGAGCGGGCGGCCGCGACCGCGCGGGCCCGGCGCCCCCGGCTGGAGCGCTGGGTGGCGACGAAGTGGGTCGAGCGGGTCGCGCGGTGCGGCGGCTCGACCCGCTGGGCCGGACGGGCCGGCAGGTCCGGGAGCCCGGGCCGGCGGCCGACCGGGCCCGGGGACGGCAGGGCGGCAGCGGCCGGGAAAGCCACCGGCGCGGCGGCCGGAGTCGGGGCGCTCGTCTTCCGGCGGGCCGGCCGCGACGCACGGCCCAGGCGGGCGGCCAGGCGCAGGGCACGGCGCAGCATCTCGATCGCCTTGCCACGCAGGACCGGCGTCAGCGAGTCGGTGAACGCGGCGACCCAGGCCTTCGTCGGACCGTAGGACGAGCCGGCCGCCGGCAGGTACCCGGGGTGCGGCCGGACCGCGCGGTTCCCGCACGCCGGGCGGCGATATCACGGGCGGTCGCGGTCAACCGCTCCTCCCCGCGGGCGACGCGGAGCAGGTCGTGTCCACGGGACGCGAGACGATCGGCGAACGCGGCGCCGATGCCGGCACTTCCACCGGTGATCAGAGCGAGAGGCACCCGAAAAGGGTATCCAGCACTAGTCCACCTAGCTCAATCGGGTGGTTACTTTGCGCATTAAATGATCAACGCAGGGCGACGCTGTGCAGTTCAGGCGTGTGGGCAGCTCAGACGGTGGGCAAGCCCAGGCATGTGGACAAGTTCACGCCTCGGCCGTGGGTTTCACGGCCGTGAGGCCCTCCTCCAGCGCGGTCGCGACCTCGGCAAGGTCGGCCAGCAGATCCTGCATCCGGTCCGGGGAGATGCCGACCGGCGCGGCGGCGAGCACCCACGCGTCCTCTGCCCAGAGCAGCTCGACGTCCTCGCCGATCGCATCGCTGGCGTCGGCCAGGCGCGGGGTGAGCAGCGGCCGGACGGCCTCGGCGTCGCTGACGAACGCGTACCGCTCGCCGACCGGCTCCAGCAGGTCCAGCCCGGCGTCGTCGGGCAGCGGGGCCGAGGGCAGACGCAGCTCCACCGCGGCCGGCAACGCGGTCTGCACCTGCACCGCGCACAGCACCGAGCTGACCCGGCCGGCCTGCTCGTGGTCGAACGCGTACGACTGGCGCGGCCCGTCCGGGGTCGGCACGTCGCCGCTGACCAGGTTGCGCGCCACGCCGGGCCCGCCCTGATGGATGGTGCCGTAGCGCCAGCGGCTGGGCAGGACCGGATCGCTGTCCAGGAACTCCCACTCCCGCGTGGCGGCCCACCGCTTGCGGTCGCGGCTCGCACCGCCGCGGAACCGCTCGAACAGCAGCAGGCCGATGCCCACGACGACCGCGATGATGGCGACGATGAACCAGACCGACATGCGGCGGAGCCTAGCCCCGAACCCCCCTCGAACGGTGTAGCGCCACGAGGGTCGGCCACGCTCATCCGGGGGTTGTCGGTCACGGCGGCTTCGCGAACTCCGCCTGCTTGTCCCGGACCTTCGCCTGCTGCTTGCCGTTCTCGACGAGGATGTCGGCGGCCGCGTCGCCGGGACCGCCCATCTGCCGGACCCGCGCGGCCACGGTCTCCATGCTCCGGGCGATCCCGGCGACGGCCTCGCCCGCCTCGTCGAGCACCCGCCCGATCTCCTCGATCGTGTCGGCGAACCGCACCGCCATTCTCGTCGCCTCGACGACGGTCGACGGGATCGCCGCGGCGAGCGCGGTGCCGGCGCTGGCCAGGCTCGCGGCCAGCCACCAGATGACCTGGACCAGCCAGGACGCGATCGCGTCCCGGATCAGCGAGCGCTCCAGCCCCACCATGGCGCCGGACCGCAGCACGGTGTCGGCGACACCGGCCGCGTCCCGCGCCACGGACGACAGTGCCTCCCGCGTGCGGGCGGCGGCGGACCGGTAGGCCCGGGCGGCGTCGCCCTCCCAGCCCGCGACGTCGGCGCCGACGGCGTCGCCCAGGGACACACCCTGCCGGCTCAGGGCCGCCGACAGCGCGTGCCAGGCCTGCGCCCGGTCCCCGATCTCGATCGGGTCCCCGCACAGCCGGTCCAGCGGCTCCCGCAGGAACCCGATGTGCTCGATCATCCAGCCGACGCCGGCCTCGGCCAGCGAGGTCAGCGGGTTCATGGCCGTTCCGAGCAGGTCGAGCCCCAGGCCCGCCGCGGTCGCGGCGATCCCCCCGGCGTCCGGGTTCTCATCGGTGACGGCGGCGACGAGGTCCGTGCCGCTGGAGACGACGCCGGCGCCGTCGACGCCGGTCCGCGCGATCTTCTCGTCGGTCCCGGTCACCCGTCACCACCGAACGTCCCGGCGATGCGCAGGTCGGCGTTCTCGTAGTCCGAGGCCACCGCCCGGAGGCCGCCGGCGCTCACGACCAGTGCCCGGCGCAGGTCCGCGACGGCGGCCGAGCCGGTCGCCATCGCCGACACGGCCGCTCCGGCGAACACCTGACCGACCACGCCGTAGGCGTCGTCGGACAGGGTCTGGCTCCCCGGCACGGCGGCACCGACGCGGACCTCGACCTGCGCGACGTGCTCGGCATGGGCCCGGAGCGCGCCCGGCTCGACGGCGAACCCGTCGCTCACCGCGCGGCCCTCCCGGCCGCCGTGACCGGCTCCACCACGGCGCGGACCTGCCGCGACGCGTCGGCCGCGGCCTCGCCGGACAGGCTCAGCACCAGCTCGGCCAGGCGCGCCCGGGGAATGTCCTCGGCGCGCGAGGAGAACCGCAGCGCGAGCAACGCACCGGAACCGTCGACCGTCACGGTGACGGCGCCGTCGCGGCTGGCCGCGGTGGCGGTCAGGGCCTCGAGCTGGGCCTGGGCGGCCTGTCTGATGCGGACGGACTCGTCCTGCGC
>JAKDNL010000037.1 GCA_030451825.1 Pseudonocardia sp.
CGCCCCCCCCCGCCCGGGGGGCGGGGGGCCCGGCCCCCCGCCCCGCGGGGCCCCCCCGGACCGGTGGTTCCTAGGCGAGCGGGGACAGCTCGGGACGCTTGGGCCGGTAGCCGTCGAACGTGTGCTCACCGCGCAGGCGCTTGCCGACGTAGGGCATCACGTGCTCGCGCAGCCACCGCAGGTCCTCGCGCTGACGGGCCACCCACGGCGCGGGCTCGCCGTCGGGCCACGGGGTGCGCCAGTCCGCGTCCACCGGCTCGCCGAGCGCCTCCAGCACCCGCAACGCGACCCGCTCGTGCGACTCCGGGGTCAGGTGTAGCCGATCGCTCGCCCACGCCCGCGGATCGGCGAGGGTGTCCATCGCCCACAGGTCCACCACCCGGCACCCGTGCCGCTCGGCGCTGGCCCGCATCAGCTCGTTGAAGCAGGCGATCCGGCCGCGCAGCCGGCGGATGAACGGGTGCATCCGGCCCAGGTCGAACCCGGTGAAGATCAGCACGTCGGCGCCGGTGGCGACCAGGCGGCCGAGCGCGGCGTCGAACCGTGCGGCCAGGTCGTCGGTGTCGCAGGCGAAGCCGATGATGTCGTTGCCGCCGGCGCAGAACGTGATCAGCTCCGGGCGGACCTCCTCGGCCACCGGCACCTGGTCGGCCACGACCTGGTCGAGGACCTTGCCGCGCACGGCGAGGTTGGCGTACTCGAATCCGGGGTGGCGCTGCGCCAGCTCCTCGGCGACCCGGTCCGCCCAGCCGCGCGGGCGGCCGTCGTCGCGGAAGTCGTCGAGGCCCTCGGTGAAACTGTCGCCGATCGCGACGTAGCTCCGGTGGTGCACGGCCACCGCCTCCCCCCGGTCCGCCGGCGGTACCCGGCCCTCTGACGGACGTGTTCGCTCCGGTTCACCGCCGTGTTACCCGGCGGTCCCTCAATGATCACCCCGACGCCCCGATCCCGCCAGGGGCCGGTGAGCCGCGCCGCAACGTAGGGCACCCTTGGTGGGTGACCTCCGAACGTGAGCACGCCACGCCGTCCGATCCGGGGCTGTCCGAGATCCTCGGTGGGCGCTCCGGCGCCGTGGACGCGACGCTGCCGGTCGTCGGGTTCGTGCTGGTCTGGCTCCTGGTGGACGCGGCGGCTGCGGCGTCGTCGATCCGCTGGGCGGCCGGGGCGGCCGTCGCCATCGCCGCCGTGATCGCGATCTACCGGCTGGCCCGCGGGGGGCGGCCCCGGGCGGTGCTGCTGGGTCTGCTGGGGGTGGCGGCCGCGGCCACGATCGCGCTCTACACCGGGCGGGCATCGGACTTCTTCCTGCTCCAGATCGTGTCGAACATGGCCAGCGCGCTGGTCTGGGCGGTGTCGATCGTGATCCGGTGGCCGCTGCTCGGGCTCGTGGTGGGCGGGCTGCTGGGCCAGCGCACCCGGTGGCGGCGCGACCCGGACCTGGTGCGCGGCTACCAGCGGGCGAGCTGGGCGTGGGTGGCGCAGTACGCCGTCCGGCTGGCGGTGTTCCTGCCGCTCTACGCGGCCGATCAGGTGGTGTGGCTCGGGGTCGCCCGGGCGGTCGCGAGCCCGGCCCTGGTGGCGTTGAGCGTCCTCGTGTCGTGGCCGTTGCTGCGTACGGCGTTGCCGGCCGATCACCCGGGGATCCGTCACCCCCGGTGACGCAGCGCGACCGAGGGCACCGGTAGAGTCGTGATGTCTTCGTGATCTTTTCGACGGGCGTGAACGTCACCACATCGGGTGATCCTCCGGAGGCGTGAGCGGCTTCGTGCACGTTGTCACCAGTGGAGCACTCAGCGACGAACCGATCTAGGAGCCATGCCTCACCAGCCGAACCCGGAGCGCAGGTCCGCCGACGCCGAACCCGGTAGCGGCCGACCGCCCCGGAACCCCGGGTACGACACGGCCGCCCCCGCCGCACCGCGGGTGCCGCGCCAGCGACGCGAGACGCCGCCGCGGCCGCCGATGAACGCGACGCCTCCGCGGGCGAGCCCGCCCGTGAACCAGCAGCGTCCGACCCGGGTGACGCCCGGGCCCGCAACGCCGGCGGCACCCGGTGCGACGCGGAGCGCCTCGGCGATGCAGGGGAACGTGCCCGCACTGGGCCGTCCCGCGGACGGCCCGGTCGGCGCAGGCCCGAACGGACCCGGCGGACGTGGTCCCGGTGGCGGCTCCGGCCAAGACCCGTCCGGCACGGACGAGAAGCCCGAGCCGGACCTGAGCGTCAACAAGGTCGCCGCCGCCGCCGGCGCGGCGATCGTGACGGCGATCCTGGGCTCGTTCCTGGGTGCGGTCGGGACGATCCTCGGCGCCGCTCTCGGCTCGGTCACCACCACGATCGCGACGACGTTCTTCCAGCGCTCGATCGAACACACCCGTACCAAGGTCACCGTCACCGGTCAGCGCCTCAAGGAGCGCAGGCGCGGGCCGGAGGGCACCGCCGTCTGGCAGGCGTCGGCGCAGGACGGCGGCACCGGCGTGGCCGGTCCGGACGGCCAGGAGACGGTCCTGCTGGACCCCTCGGCCGCGAGCACCCGCCCGCCCGGTAAGCGCCGCCGGATCCGGATGACCCGCAAGCAGGTCATCTGGGCGGTCGTCGGCACGGTGCTGGCGTTCGCGCTGGCGATGTTCCTGGTCACCGGCATCGAGTGGCTCAAGGGCGGGTCGATCACCGGCGACAGGGACGGCACGTCGATCAGCAACGCGGTCTCCGGGGCCGCGCCCCAGCAGACCGAGCCGGACGACATCGGCGGCGGCGAGGCCACGACGAGCTCGGAACCCTCGACGTCGACCGGTGAGTCGGACTCGACGTCGAGCAGCACCGCCACCGAGAACCCGTCGTCGACCTCGGAGAACGACGGCGGTTCGAGTTCCGACTCGGGCAACCCGCTGCAGGACGGCCTGAACGACGTGCTGCCCTCGCAGCAGCCCGAGTCCGGGCAGCTGCAGTCCGGCCAGGAGGGGCAGTCCGACGGGAACGGGCAGAACGGGTCCGCGGACTCCGGCGGCGGAGCGGCCTCCTCCAACTGACCCCTCGTGCGCGGGCTCAGACCGCGGCGGCGTCCAGCCGGGCTTTCAGGCGCGCCGCCGCGTCCTGCGGGTCCGACGCCTCGGTGATCGCGCGGACGACGACGATCCGGCTCGCCCCGGCGTCGAGCACCTCGTCCAGGCGGTCCTCGTCGATCCCGCCGATCGCGAACCAGGGCCGTGCGGGCGTGCGGGCGGCGACGGCGCGCACCAGCTCCAGACCGGGCGCCGGGCGTCCGGGCTTGGTCGGGGTCGGCCAGCACGGGCCGGCACAGAAGTAGTCGACACGCGCCTCCCCGGCCGCGGCGGCGGTCTCGGCGGCGCTGTGCGCGGACCGGCCGATGATCATGTCCTCGCCGACGACCCGGCGGGCCCACTCGGTCGGCAGGTCGTCCTGGCCCAGGTGCAACACGTCGGCGCCGGAGGCCAGCGCCACGTCGGCCCGGTCGTTCACCGCGAACAGCGCGTCGTGGCGGGCGCAGGCGTCGGCGAGGACCTCCAGGGCTTCGAGTTCGGCCTTCGGCTCGAGCGGGCCGTCCGGGTGGGACTTATCGCGCAACTGCACCACGTCCACACCTCCGGCCAGGGTGGCGTCGACGAACTCGGCGAGGTCACCGCGCTCGGAGCGGGCGTCGGTGCACAGGTAGAGGCGGGCGGCGTCGAGTCGGCGCAGGAGATCTGCATGTGGTCGGGACACGGCGGGAAGGCTACGGCGTAGCCTGGGGGAGAAGGTGGAGCACGGGAGTCCGCGAGCGCAGCGGGCTGAGAGGGGACTGACGCGGTCCCGACCGTCGAACCTGATCCGGGTCATGCCGGCGCAGGGAGCGAGGGAGATCTGATGGGAATGCATCTGGCCGTCGTCGGTGGCGGCGTCATCGGGCTGTCCGCGGCCTGGTCGTGCGCGCGCGGCGGGTGGCGGGTCACGCTGCTGGACCCGGCGCCGTGCTCGGGGGCGTCCTGGGTGGCCGGCGGGATGCTGGCCCCGGTCACCGAGACCTGGCCCGGCGAGGAGGAGCTGCTCGAGCTCGGTGTCGCGTCGGTACGGGCCTGGGAGTCGTTCGCGTCCGATCTGGAAGCCGCCTCCGGGCGCGGCGCCGGCCTGCGGAGCGAGGGCACCGTCGTCGCGGCCACCGGCTCCGGGGACCGCGCCGAGCTGGACACCCTCGCGGGGCATCTGGCCCGGCTCGGGCGTCCGGTGCAGCGCCTGTCCGGGCGCGAGCTGCGCCGGCTGGAACCGGCGATCGGGCCGGACGTGCGCGGCGGGCTCTGTGTCCCGGACGACCTGTCGGTGGACAACCGCACGCTGCTGCAGGCCCTGCTCGCCGCGTGCGAGCGGTCCGGCGTGCGGATCGAGCGCCGCGCTGCCGCCGCCGTCCTCGACGACGGGGAACGGGTCCGCGGCGTGCGGTGCGCGCACGGCCCCGACCTGGACGCCGACGCCGTGCTGATCGCGGCGGGCGCGCACTCGACGTCGCTGCACCCGTCGCTGGACGGGCTGGTGCGTCCGGTCAAGGGGGAGATCCTGCGCCTGACCCGGCGTGCGGGCGCGTTGGCGCCGCCCTCGCGCACGGTGCGGGCACTGGTCGACGGCCGTCCGGTCTACGCCGTCCCGCGTGCCGCGCACGGCCACGGCGACCTCGTTGTCGGCGCCACCACCAGCGAGAACGGGTTCGACACCGACGTCACCGTGGGCGGGGTCCGGGACCTGCTGCGCGACGCCGAGCGGATCCTGCCCGGGATCGCCGAGTACGCACTGACCGAGAGCGCGGCCGGACTGCGCCCGGGCAGCCGGGACAACCTGCCGCTGATCGGCGCGATCGGCGCGGACGGGCTGTTCGCGGCGACCGGGCACGGCCGCAACGGCATGTTGCTGGCGCCGGTCACCGCGGCCGCCGTCGTCGAGATGGTGGCCGGGCGGCCGGTGCCCGACGCCGTGCGCCCGGCGGACCCGGCCCGGTTCGCCGGGTCGGGTCCGCCGGCCGGGCGGGCGCTGTCCGGGGCCACCGCCGAGGGGAGCTGAACGATGCAGATCTGGATCAACGGGACCGAGCACCGGCTGGACGGGACGCCCACCGTCGTGGACGCGCTGTCGGCGTCCGGGGCGCCGGAGCGCGGGGTCGCGGTCGCCGTGGACGGCGACGTCGTGCCCCGCGCCCGCTGGGCCGGGCACGCGCTCGCCGAGGGCGCCCGGATGGAGATCCTGACCGCGGTGCAGGGAGGCTGAGATGGTGGAGAGCGAGCCGCTGGTCGTGGGCGGGCGCAAGTTCGGGTCGCGGCTGGTGATGGGCACCGGCGGCGCGTCGAACCTGGAGATCCTGGAGCGGGCGCTGATCGCGTCCGGAACGGAGCTGACCACCGTCGCGATGCGACGGGTGGACGTGACCGGCGGGACCGGGCTGCTGGACCTGCTGCGCCGCCTGGGGATCGAGGTGCTGCCGAACACCGCCGGCTGCCGGTCCGCCGCCGAGGCCGTGCTGACCGCGCGGCTGGCCCGGGAGGCGCTGGAGACCGACCTGGTCAAGCTCGAGGTCGTCGCGGACGAGCGGACCCTGCTGCCGGACCCGATCGAGCTCCTCGACGCCGCCGAACAGCTCGTCGATGACGGGTTCACCGTGCTGCCCTATACCAACGACGACCCGGTGCTGGCCTGGAAGCTCGAGCAGGCCGGGTGCGCCGCGGTGATGCCGCTGGGCTCTCCGATCGGCACCGGGCTGGGCATCCGCAACCCGCACAACATCGAGATGATCGTCGATCGGGCCGGTGTCCCGGTGGTGCTCGACGCCGGCATCGGTACCGCTTCCGAGGCGGCGCAGGCGATGGAGCTGGGATGCGACGCCGTGTTGCTGGCCACCGCCGTCACCCGCGCCGGGGACCCGGAGCGGATGGCGCACGCGATGCGCCTGGGTGTGGAGGCCGGCCTGGCCGCGCGCGGCGCCGGCCGGATCCCGCGCCGCTACTGGGCGCAGGCGTCCTCGCCGGACCGCGAGGACGACTGACGGGTAGCAGCCGAGGCGGTCGCCGCGCTGCGTCGCGGTCTCGTCGGCACGTAGGCGCGGTGACCGGCGAGGCGATCACCGTCCGGCTCAGCGTCCGGCTCAGCGTCCGAGGGGGGCGATGCCGGCGGCGTGCCGGCGGGCCAGTTCCTGGTAGAAGGCCGGGTTGTTGCGTACCCACCAGCGGGCCGACTCGGTGAGCGGGCCCTTCTCCTTCGCGGCCGCGCCCAGCACCAGCTGCTCCGGCGCGATCTCGACGTTCGGTGCGACGACCGACCCGGCGCCGACCAGCGCCCCCTCGCCGACCCGCGCGCCGTCCTGGACCGTGGCGCCGTTGCCGATCACCGCACGGGCCCCGATCACGGCGCCGTGCACGACGCACAGGTGCCCGATCGTCGCGCCCTCACCGACCTCGGTGAACGGGTCGTCGCCGCCGTGCAGCACGGAGCCGTCCTGGACGTTGGCGCCGGCCCGGATGAAGATCGTCCCCAGGTCGGCGCGGAGCACGGCGTTGTACCAGACCGATGCCCCGGCTTCGACGTGCACGTCGCCGACCAGGGTCGCGGTGGGGGCCACGAACGCGTCCGGATGCACGGTCGGGGTGAGTCCGTCGAGGGAGAACAGCGGCATGATCGCAGCCTGCCACCGGTGTCAGCCGCACCGCACCGCGCCCCGGTCGACGACGCGCTGATCCTGGCCGCGGGCGGCGCGTCGGTGTGGACGAGCTGGATCGTCAACCTGCTCGTCGCGGAATGGTGGCTGCTGCGCCGTCGCGCCGGAGCGGCCGCGCCGGTCCCGACCGTGGCGGCCTGAGCCCCCCGAGTGACGCACCGTTGCTGCCGCAGGGAGCCCGGAGAACCACGGTGCGTCGCTCTCGGGACCCGGAGCCCGGACCGCCGGGCTCAGCGGGTCGATGCGGGGCCGGGGAAGACCCTCGGCTCGGTGGGGGCGCGCAGGCCCAGCGCGGAGAGCTCCAGGGCGGCGAGGCGGTGCATCACGGCCGGGTCGCCGCGGCGCCAGGCCGCCGCCGGGTCCGGCGCGACCGCGACCAGGTCGCGGACCGGGACCCGTCCGAGCGCGCGCAGCGCGAGCAGGTCCGGGCAGGTCTCCCGGGCGGCGACGGCAGCCCCGGCGCGGCGGGCGTAGCGCAGTCGCAGCGGCAGCCAGCCCAGCAGGATCGGGAGCAGGGCGACGAGCGCGGCCAGCACGCCCGCCCAGACGGCCAGGCCGGCGATCTTCTCGACGTACTCCTGACCGGCGCGGGCCAGGTCGGTCCCGGTGCCGGTGGCGGGGGCGAAGGCGCGCGCCAGGCCCTCGCCGACGAACGGGATCCGGCGCGCCGCATCGGCCACGCCGGAGAACGTCTCGCCGATCCGCCCGCCCGCGTCCGACACGGCGTACCCGGGGGCCTGCAGGGCGAGCAGACCGTCGTGCGCCGCGACCCCGACGACGACGGCGAGGACGCCCCAGAGGACCGCCAGGACGTCCGCGACGAGCTGGCGCACGAGCCGGTCCGATCGCTCCGCGTAGAGGCGCATCCGCCAGGTCTACAGCAGGCCCGGACCTACAGCAGGCCCGGACGTACAGCAGCCGGGGACCTACAGCAGGCCCAGCTTCGTCGCCGCGTACACCGCCTCGGCACGGCGGGAGACCATGAGCTTGCGCATCAGGTTGCCGACGTGGAACTTCACCGTCGTCTCGGAGATGAACAGCTCGGCGCCGATAGCCCGGTTGGACAGGCCCCGCGCGAGCAGGCGCAGCACGTCGAGCTCCCGGTCGGTGAGCCGCTCGCGGTCCGGCATGCCGCCGGAGAGCGAACGGACCATGGCCGAGGCGCTGCGGGCGTCGAACGCGCTCTCCCCGCGCGAGACCGCCCGGATCGCGCGCACCAGCTCGGTGGTGTCGACGTCCTTGACCACGTACCCGCGGGCACCGGCCTGCACCGACTCCACGACGAGCCGGTCCTCGGCGAACGTGGTCAGCACGAGGACCCCGATGCCGGGGTGTGCCGCGCACAGCCGGCGACAGACGTCGAGGCCGTCGGTCTGCGGCCCGGAGGCCAGCTTCAGATCCAGCAGCACCACGTGCGGCCGCCCCGCGTCGACGGCGGTGATCGCGTCGGCCGGGCTGCCCGCCTCCCCGACCACGCGCAGGTCGTGCTCGCGCTCGAGCACGGCGCGCAGACCCTGGCGCATGATCGAATGGTCGTCGACCAGCACGATCCGGATCGGGGCCTGCGGGGCCGGCCCCCCGTTCCGGGAACTCGTGCGTGCGGTGTTCACTCCGACTCCGATCGTCGTGTGGCCAGCGGGACGTCCACCTGGACCTGCAGCCCGCCGATCCGGGAGCGGCGGAAGCGCAGCGTGCCACCCATCTCCTGGGCGCGGGTGTTCATGTTGGCCAGCCCGCGGTGTTCCCCGGACGGGCCGCGCAGGCCGGCGGCGCGCAGCGTGCGGCGGATCTCCTCGGGGCTCGCGCCGCCGTCGTCGGAGACGGTGAGCCGGACCCGGTCGGGCTGGTAGGCGAGCCGGACGACCGCGCGCGAGGCCTCCGCGTGCATCGCGGTGTTGAACAGCGCCTCGCCGGCGACCCGGAACAGCGACTGCTCGTGCTCCGGTGCCAGCGGCACCGGCGTCCCGCCGATCTTGACCTCGACCCGCAGCTCGTCGGGCATGTGCACGGTGGAGAGCTGGCGCAGCATCGACGGCAGGTCCTTGTCGCCGTGGTCGTCGTCGTTGAGCGCGTAGATCGCCGAGCGCAGCTGCTCGACCGCGCGCTGGGTCAGGTCCTTGGCCGTGTCCAGGTGCCCGACGACGGCGCCCTTGCCCTCCCACCCCTCGACCTCGCTGCGGCAGAGCTCGATGTGCATGCCCGCGGACAGCGCGTACTGGGTGACGCTGTCGTGCAGCTCGCGGGCGATCCGGTGCCGCTCGTTGTCGAGCACCTCGCGCTGGCGCGCCGCGCCGAGCGCCTGCTGGGTGCGCATCAGCTCGTCGTTGCGGATCCGCAGGTCCTCGGCCTGACGCGCGGTGCGCACGTGCAGGCGCTCCGCGCGGTCGAGCAGGGCACAGTTCTGCAGCGCCGACGCCGTCTGGCCGGCCAGGATGCGCAGCACCGAGTGGTCGGTGTCGTCGATCTCGCGCTCCGGCGGGGTCCACACCACGAAACCGCCGACCGTGCGGCCGTTGAGCCGAATCGGTACGTGCAGGTGCCGGTGCGCCTCGTCGTCGTCCTGGTGGGTGTGCGGGTCGACGATCGGGCCGCCGTCGTGCACCTCCCCGACGTGCCGGCGCACCGTGTCCGGCACCAGGGCCAGGTTCGCCCACTCCACGCCGTCCGGCCCGAGCACGACGTGGCGGGGCACCGCGTCCGGCAGCTCGCCGGCGACGAGCGCGACGACCACCCAGTCCGCGGAGAGGTGGTCCGCGGCCGCGGCCGCGACCGCCCGGACCAGCGCCACCGAGCCCACCATCGTGCGCACCAGCGCGGACGAGATCCGGTCCAGCGCGAGGATCACCCGGCGCAGGCGCTCGGCGCTGACCCGGTACTCCGGATAGAACGACGGCTTGCCGGAGCGCAGGCCGGTCAGCGCGTCGAGGTCGGGGCGCTGGCGGGCCCCGTTCGCGTGCGGTGCGGGCGTCCGGCGGCTGGGGAACTGGGCGGCGGTCACGGCGCCGGGATCGCCCTCCCGGGAGCGGAAGTCGCCCTCCCGGGACGGGATGTCACAACGCCTCCCGGAACAGCCGCTCGATCTGTTCGATCGAGGCCGGACGCGGGTTGGTGGTCAGGCACGCGTCGCCGAGGGTCAGCCGGGCCAGCCGTCCGACGTCCTGGTCCCGCACGCCGAGCGCGGCGAGCCCGGTCGGTACGCCGACCTCGTCGGCCAGCTTGCGGACCTCGGTGGCCACCATGTCGACGGCCTCGTCGCCGGGCATCCCCGGACGGGCCGGCAGCCCCATCGCCTGCGCGATCGGCACGAACCGGGTCGGCTCGTCCGCGCCGTTGAACCGGATCACGTGCGGCAGCAGCACCCCGTTGATCACGCCGTGCGGCAGGTCCAGCATGCCGCCGACCTGGTGGCTCATCGCGTGCGTGGCGCCGAGGATGGCGTTGGTGAACGCCAGCCCCGCCTCGAGCGCGGCCTGGGCCATCGCCGAGCGGGCCGCGTCGTCGTGCCGCCGGATCATCGTCGTCGGCAGGTGGCCGTGCACCAGGGCGACGGCGTGCAGCGCGTGGGTGTCGGTGAGCGGGCCGTGCGCCAGCGAGACGAATGCCTCGATGCCGTGCGTCAGCGCGTCCAGCCCGGTCGCCGCGTTGAGCCAGTCCGGCATCGTCACCAGCAACCGCGGGTCGATCACCGACACGTCCGGGACCAGCGCCCGGCCCATGATCGTGATCTTGGTCAGCCGCTCGGTGTCGGTGATGATGCAGAACTGCGAGACGTCCGCGCCGGTGCCCGACGTCGACGGGATCATGACCAGCGGCGGGATCGGGTTCGCGATCCGGTCGATGCCCTCGTAGTCACCGATCGTGCCGCCGTTGGCGGCCAGCAGTGCCACGCCCTTGGCCGCGTCGATCACCGACCCGCCGCCGATGCCGAGCACCACATCGCAGCCCGAGGCCATGTAGCGCTCGTAGCCGGCCTGGATCTCGTGGTCCTTGGGGTTCGGCGTGATCTCGTTCCAGAGCTGGGGCGCCAGCCCGGCCGCGCGCATGTGCCGCAGCAGCTCGACCGGCCAGCCGGCCTCGGTCAGCCCCGGGTCGGTGACGACGAACGGGCGGCTCGCGCCGAGCCGGACGGCGGCGTGCGCGGCCTCGGGCAGGGACTCGCTGCCGAACACGATCTCCGGCGCGTGGAACTTGGACAGCCGCGGGCCCCCCTCCCGGGGGCAACCGGACGGGTCCGCGAGACCGTGTCCGTCGATCGACACGGTCTCGTCGAGCAGCACCGTGTCTCCGGCGTGGCCGGTATCACTGGTGAGGACCACATTGCCTCCAGGACGACGTCGACTCTTTCCGCGTTCGGGCACGTCGAGTGTGTTGTCGCGAGGGTACAGCGCGATACCCCCTCGCGACCCCACGAGTCGCCGTCCGGTTCCCGGCCCGCCTCCCCGAAAGGAGGGGCGAGGGGGCCGGTCGAACGCAGGGTTCAGGACGCGTGGATCGGGCCCTCGCGCTCGGCCAGTCGCGCACCGGCACCGCCCCAGTGCTGGGCGATCATCTCCGCGGCGATCGAGACGGCGGTCTCCTCGGGGGTGCGGGCACCGAGGTCCAGCCCGATCGGCGAGGACATCCTCGCGATCTCGGCGTCGGTGACGCCGTTCTCCTTGAGTCGCTCGATCCGGTCGTCGTGCGTGCGCCGGGACCCCATCGCGCCGATGTAGCCGACCTCGGGCAGCCGTAGCGCGACCTCGAGCAGCGGGACGTCGAACTTGGGGTCGTGGGTGAGCACGCAGAGCACGGTGCGGCCGTTGATCCGCCCGGCGTCGGCCTCGGCCTGCAGGTAGCGGTGCGGCCACTCCACGATGACCTCGTTCGCGCCGGGGAAGCGGGTGGCCGTGGCGAACACCGGGCGGGCGTCGCACACGGTCACCCGGAACCCGAGGAACGTGCCCATCCGGGCCACCGCCGCGGCGAAGTCGATCGCACCGAACACGATCATGCGGGGCGGCGGGGCGAAAGACTCCACGAACACCGAGAGGCCCTCGCCGCGGCGCTGGCCGTCCACGCCGTAGCTGAGCGTGGCGTTGCGCCCGGCGTCGAGCAGGCCGCGCACGTCGTCGCGCACCGCGTCGTCGATCCGGGACGAGCCGGTGCCGCCCTCGACGCTGTCCGGCCAGACGATCAGGCGCGTGCCGAGCCGCTCGGCCGGGCCGGCCACCACGGTGGCCACGGCGACCGGCTTCTCGTCCCGGACGGCCTCGGCGATCCGGCCGAACTGCTCGTAGCTCTCCGGCGACACCTTCTCCACGAAGACGTCCAGGATTCCGCCGCAGGTCAGGCCGACGGCGAACGCGTCGTCGTCGGAGACGCCGTAGCGCTGCAGCACCGGACGGTCCTCGCTGAGCACCTGGTGACCGAGCTCGTAGACCGCGCCCTCGACGCAGCCGCCGGACACGCTGCCGACGGCCTCCCCGTCCGGCCCGACCAGCATCGACGCGCCGGGCTGGCGCGGTGCGGAGCGGAACGTCCCGACCACGGTCGCCAGCGCGGCCGTCTCCCCGTTCTTCCACCAGCCCTCGAGCCGATCGATCACATCACGCATGTCGCACCACCTCGAGCAGCTTCTCCAGTGTGTCCAGGCTGTGCCCGGCCAGCAATTGGTCCAAGTACGGCAGGGCCGCGACTATTCCACCCTGGACCGGGGCGTAGCCGTCCTTGCCGGCGTGCGGGTTGACCCAGACCAGCTGGTGGGCCAGCCGGGACAGCCGCTGGACCTGCGTGCCGAGCAGCTCGGTCTCGCCGCGTTCCCAGCCGTCGGAGAACACGACGACGACCGCGCGCCGGGCGGCCCCGCGCTGGCCCCAGCGGTTCACGAACGCGGCCAGCACCTCGCCGAGGCGGGTGCCGCCGGACCAGTCCGGGATCGCCTTCCCGGCCGCGGTCAGGGCCCGCTCGGCGTCGCGCTGGCGCAGCTCGCGGGTGATCCGGGTGAGCCGGGTGCCGAGGGTGAACGCCTCCACGGTGCGCGGCGAGCGCCGGACGAACACGTGCGCGAAACGCAGCAGCGCGTCGGCGTAGGGCTCCATCGACCCGGAGACGTCGATCAGCAGCACCACCTTGCGGTGCCGGCGCGACCGGTCCCGGCGGCGGATCTCGCGCAGCTCGCCGTGGTTGCGCAGGGCGGCGCGCAGGGTGCGGGCGGGGTCAGGCTCGCCGTGGCGGGAACGGCGCTTGCGCCGCGAAGCCCGGGTCGGCGGGTCCGGGCGCAGCAGCGCCAGCAGCCGTCGTAGGTGCTCGCGCTCGGCCGCGGAGAGCTCGGCCAGGTCGCGGCTGCGCAGCACCTCGGTTCCGGTGGCCGCGGCCTTGATCTCCGGGCCGGCCTCCTGCTCGTCGTCGGGGCCCTCACCCTCACGGGTGGGCGCGAGCGAGGCGAGCTTGGGCGGCGGTGGCGGGCGGTCGTCGCGGACCTGGGTGCGCCCGCCCTGCTGCGGTTCGAACCAGGCCTCGAAGGCCAGGTCGTAGCGGACGATGTCGTCCGGGTCGGAGCAGAGTGTGAGCCGCCCGGCCCAGTAGGTCTGCATCCGGCTGGTGACGTCGAGGGTGTCGAGTGCCTGCAGGAACGCCGCCACGCGGTCGGTGGTGACCGGGACTCCGGCGCTGCGCAGCACCTCGGCGAAGCCGACCAGCCCGAGGATCGGGTCGCCCCCGGTCCCGGTGTCCCGCGGTGTCGGCGGGGAGGTTCGCGCCACGTCGGGCCCCTAGGACGCGAGCAGCGCGTCGAGTTGGTTGCGCACCCGGTCGGCGTCCTCGCGGTACTTGAGCACCGCGCCCAGTGTGCGGGCGGCGTTCTCGACGTCGAGGTGCCGGGCGCCGACGAGCTGCAGCGCGCGGGCCCAGTCCAACGACTCGGCGACCCCGGGCGGCTTGATCAGATCGGCCTGGCGGAGCTTGTGCGCCATCGTCGCGACCTGGGTGGCCAGGCGGTCGGACAGGTCGGGCAGCCTGCTGTGCAGGATCTCGATCTCCCGGTTGACGTCCGGGTGGTCGAGCCAGAGGTAGAGGCAGCGCCGCTTGAGCGCGTCGTGCACCTCGCGGGTGCGGTTGGACGTCAGCACGACGATCGGCGGCGTGACCGCCCGGATCTCGCCGATCTCCGGGATGGTGACGGCGTGCTCGGTGAGGACCTCGAGCAGGAAGGCCTCGAACTCGTCGTCGGCGCGGTCGATCTCGTCGATCAGCAGCACCGACGGGGTGGTCTGCAGCGCACGCAGGATCGGCCGGGCGAGCAGGAAGCGCTCGTCGTAGAGGGAGGCCTCGATGCCGTCCGGGTCCAGTGCCGTGTCGTCGGCGCCGGCCGCCGCCTCCAGCGCACGCAGGTGCAGCAGCTGGCGGGGGAAGTCCCAGTCGTAGAGGGCCTGCCCGGCGTCGATCCCGTCGTGGCACTGCAGGCGGATCAGCTCTGCGCCCATGGTCTGCGCGAGGGCCTGGGCCAGCGCGGTCTTGCCGGTTCCCGGCTCGCCCTCGCAGAACAGCGGGCGGTTCATCCGCATCGCCAGGAAGGCCGCGGTTGCGAGGCCGTCGTCGGCCAGGTAGCCGGTGGCGCGCAGAGCCGTGGCCAGCTCGGCCGGGCTGCCGGGTGCGGACCTGGCGGAGCCGTCGGATACGGGAGCGTTCACCTGGCCAGCATGCACCGGACGGTGGTGTCCCGGCCACATCGGGCGCGATGCATCGCTCGTCACGTTGAGTAACTCCCTTGTCTACGAACGGTGATGTTCGAGGCGTCGATCACGGCAACCCTTCCGTTCTGGTTCTATTCATGAGTGCGTGATACGGCCGTGATGTAAACACTCCGACCTGCGGATTCAACGGTTCGGAGTAAATTACAGACATGTAACAGTGATTCCGCCCACGGATTCCTGCATTGACTCCGGATACCGGGGGAAACGTACTGTTTCGCTTCGTCCGATCCGCCTGATCGGTCCGAATACATCCGGAATCGCCGCGCCGGCTCCCTGTCCCGCGGTTCGCCGGTCCGTCGAGACAGAAGGACGGGACAGGGACGAGGAGTTCTTTCCGACCGACGTCGGCAGCGGCGTCGCTCCCCGGGTCCCGACTCGACGCATCCCCGCGACGATCGGCGGGCGCACCTGTGCCCGGTCGGCCTGGAAAGAACTCATCGGACGGCGCGGTGGAGCCAGTGATGAACCAGGGAACCAAGGGTCGAAGTCTCCTGCGCCTGACCGTGGCGGGAGCCGTCGTGGTCGGCGCATCGGCCGCGATCGCCGGTACCGCCTCCGCAGCCCCGGACGACACGTGGGACGCCCTCGCCCAGTGCGAGAGCGGAGGCAACTGGTCGACCAGCACGGGTAACGGCTACGCCGGTGGGCTGCAGTTCTCCCCCTCCACCTGGAAGGCCTACGGCGGCAGCGGGTCGGCGTCGAGCGCGAGCCGCTCGGAGCAGATCGCCGTCGCCGAGCGGGTGCTCGCCGAGCAGGGCTGGGGTGCCTGGCCGAGCTGCTCGAAGAAGACCGGCGCCAGCGGGAAGGCCGACACCTCGAAGCGGGTCAACGCCGCCGCCGAGCCGGAGAAGAAGTCCGCGCCCCAGTCGTCGAAGAAGGCCACCCCCCGGGCCACCTCGAAGGCCGGCGGGTACACCGTCGCCGCGGGCGACACGCTGTCGACGATCGCCGCCGCGAGCGGCACCAGCGTCGGGTCCCTGGCCTCGCTGAACGGCCTGGCCGACCCGGATGTCCTGGCCGTGGGCCAGCAGCTGCAGCTGGGCTGAGCGGAGCTCGCGGAGCGAGCATCTGCGCTGAGCGGAGCTCGCGGAGCGAGCATCTGCGCTGAGCGGAGCTCGCGGAGCGAGCATCTGCGATGGTCCGAGCCCGCCCGGGGTCGGGGGAGGATCGGATCCTCTTCCCGACCCCGGGCGGTGTTGTTCCGGCCCCGGGCGGTGTTGTTCCGGCCCCGGGCGGTGTCGTTCCGGCCCCGGGCGGTGTCGTTCCCGGGTCAGGTCGAGTTGACCCACTCGTCGTCGCCGTCGACGAACCGCTGGTGCTTCCACACCGGCAGCAGCCGCTTCACCTCGTCGACGAGCTCGGCGCACACCTCGAACGCCTGACGGCGGTGGTCCGCGGCGACCGCGCAGGCCAGCGCCACGTCGCCGATCTCCAGCGGCCCGACGCGGTGGCTGACCGCGATCGCCCGCACCCCCGTCGCCCGCGCCGCGACGTCCGCGGCGACCTGTCCGACCACCGACGCGGCGGTGGGGTGGGCGCTGTACTCCAGGCCGCGAACCGAGCGGCCGCCGTCGTGGTCGCGGACGACCCCGGCGAACGTGACGACCGCACCGGCCCCGGCGTGTTCGACCAGGCGGGCGTGCTCGTCGACGTCGACGGGCTCCTCGCCGACCGCGGCGCGCACGACCCGGGCGGTGACGTCGGGTGTCGTCATCGGTGATCTCCTCCGTGCAGCTGGTCGACGGCGTGGTCGAGCACGTTCTCCAGCACGCCGAGGCCGTCGCGCACCCCGCCGGTGGACCCGGGCAGGTTCACCACCAGTGTGCGGCCGGCCACGCCGGCCAGCCCGCGGGACAGCACGGCCGTGGGCACCGTCGGAGCACCGGCGTCCCGGATCGCGTCGGCCAGCCCGGGGACCTCGTAGTCCAGGACGGTCCGGGTCGTCTCCGGGGTGGCGTCGGTGGGGGAGATGCCGGTGCCGCCGGTCGTGATCACGACGTCGACCCGGTCCGCGACGGCCGCGCGCAGCGCCTCACCGACCGGGCCGCCGTCCGGCACGACGGCCGGGTCCGGCGTCGCGTAGCCGCGCCCGCGTAGCCAGTCGACGATCAGCGGCCCGCCGCGGTCGGCGTAGACGCCGGCGGCGGCCCGGTTCGATGCGGTGACGACCCGCGCGGTCCGCTCCCGCTCACTCACGCCGGTGTCCCGTCGCCGTCCGGGGCCTCGGCCCGGGGGCGCACCCAGGTTCCGGTCTTGCCGCCGTCCTTGCGTTCCACCCGGACCGCGTCCAGGACGGCCGCCGGGTCCACCGCCTTGATCATGTCGTGCAGCGTCAGCCCGGCCACCGTGACGGCCGTCAGTGCCTCCATCTCCACGCCCGTGCGGTCGGTCGTGCGCACCTCGGCCCGGATGTCGATCCGGTCCTCGCTCGCGACCAGGTCCAGGGTCACGCCGCTGATCGCGATCGGATGGCACAGCGGCACGAGGTCCGGCGTGCGCTTGGCGCCCATGATCCCGGCGATCCGCGCGGTCGCCAGGGCGTCGCCCTTGGGCAGGCCGTCGCCGTGCAGCAGGCCGATCACCTCGGCGGTGGTGTGCAGGACGCCGGTCGCGACGGCGGTGCGACGGCCCGGCTGCTTGTCCGAGACGTCCACCATGCGGGCCGCTCCGGCGTCGTCGACATGGCTGAGCGCAGTCGCGTTTCGCTGACGCTCGTCTCGGTGCTCCACGGGGAGACCCTACGTCGTCGGGCGATGGTCGCCGCGACACGCTCGCGCCACCGGAGCGGTGACAACGTGTGATGTGAATCACGATCGATCAACGGATACGTTCCGTATTCCTACCGTTTTCAGTTCGTGATTCGTAGCCCTGACCAGCAATGATGAGTAAATGATCTTTTAAGGCATGGTCGGGGCGCCCGGCATGCTGCGTGTCGCAGGGCTTTCGCTCTCCCCTGAGGCGTCGTACCTTGCCTGTGGCCCGGACGACTCCCCCATTGCGACCGGGCCACGGAACCGCAGCGCTCCCTGTCCAGCGGATCTCCGGCCCCCGAAGCACGAACGTGGGACAGGGTGGATCGACCGGTCGGCTCGCCGACCAGACCGTCACTCCCCGGCGGTGGATCCTTCAGGCGCCGCGACGGAGATCTGCCATGGCTCGATACCGCGGCAAGCATCGCAAACCCAGCACCACCGGTCGCAACATCGCACGGACCGCCGTCGCCGGCGCCGTCGCCGGAGCACCGCTGGTCACCCTCATGCCCGCGGCCAACGCCGCATCCGACTCCACCTGGGACAAGCTCGCGCACTGCGAGAGCACCGGGAACTGGGCGGCCAACACCGGAAACGGCTTCTTCGGCGGCCTGCAGTTCACGAAGTCCACCTGGAAGGCCTTCGGCGGCGGGCAGTACGCCCCGGCCGCGAACCAGGCCAGCCGCACCCAGCAGATCGCGGTCGCCGAGAACGTGCTCGCCGAGCAGGGCTGGAACGCCTGGCCGTCGTGCTCGAAGAAGGTCGGGGCCTCCGGCAGCTCCACCCCGCGCGACGTGGAGACCGACACCGGGACGAACGCCCCGGAGCGCAAGCGTCTCAGCGCTCCGGCACCCGCCGCCGCCGCGGCCGCGCCCGGCGCGTCCTACGTGGTCAAGGCAGGCGACACGCTCGGCGAGATCGCGGCCGCGAACGGTGTGGGCGACTGGAAGCAGCTGCTCGCGAAGAACCCCGCCCTCGGTGGCGGGGACATGATCCACCCCGGCCAGAAGCTCGCCCTCCGCTAGGACGAGGAGCAGGGGAGACGACCCTCCGGAGCGGCCCGGACCACGTGTCCGCGCCGCTCCGGGGCGCGTTCTGCGTCGTGCGGTTCTCGGTCGTGCGGTTCTCCGGTCGTGCGGGGTGCCGGCGGGGCCAGGATCCTCCCCGGACGGGCTCAGGGGCCGGCGAGGCGGCGCAGCTGCTCGGGCGTGTCGACGTCGTCCGGGACCGCCAGGTCCCCGCACTCGACGAGTTCGAGACCGGGATGGCTCGAGAGGTAGCCGCGGGCGCCGGTGTCACCGGTCGCCGAACCCGCCACCGCGGCCCAGTGCCGGCGGCCGATCAGCACCGGGTGCCCGGCCCGCCCGTCGTAGGCGGCGCGGCGCAGGACGTCCCGGCCGGGTGTCGTCGCGGGGCCGGTCGCACCGGGCCGGGTGCCGGGCGCAGCGGTCCGCCGGATCGCCTCGGGGGTGATCCCGGGCAGGTCGACGAGGTGTACCAGGGCGGCGTCCGGGGCCGGCAGGAGCTCGACCAGCGCGTGCAGCCCCCGTCGCAGGGAGGCACCCATCCCCTCGTTCCAGTCGTGCGCGACGACGGTCCGGACGTGCGGGGGCAGGCCGTCGGCGCGCAGGGCGGACTCGACCTCCGCGGCGTCGGCGCCGAGCACGACCGTCACCGGGTCGCAACCGCCCTCGGCGAGCGCGCGCACGGCCCGCACGGCCAGGCGCTCGCCGTCGAACCGGACCAGGGCCTTCGGGCCGCCCATCCGTCGCCCCGCGCCGGCGGCCAGTAGCAGGCCGGCCACGGCGGGTGGGATGTCCGGGGTGATGGCGGAGCTACTAGTGGTTGATCTCGGTGACGGGGTGCTCGTAGGGCACCTCGGCGAGCGGGAACTCGACGTCGCCGAACGGGGACATGTTGCCCTGCACCGTGCCGAGCAGCTCGGTCAGTGGGTGCTCGCCGTCGGGCAGGTCGGGCCAGGACGGGTCGATCCGGCCGGTGTCGAAGGCCTTCGCCACGATCTCTCCTCGGTTCCTCGGCCGGGGTGCCGGCAGCGCCCCGGATCGTCCCCAGTATCGCGTATCGCACGCGCGGCGTCTCCCCGGCCGGCGTCGCCGGCGGTGTGACGGTGGTTGTGGCGACGGTCGCAGTGAGTCCAGCGCCGCGGCACGACTACCGTGGTGGGGATGCAGACGTCCCTGGTCGACTGGCTGCGCGGCCAGGACGACGAGACCCTCGCCGCCCTGCTGCGGGTGCGCCCGGACCTCGCCGTGCCGCCGCCCGCCGACCTGACCGTGCTCGCCACCCGGGCCGGTATCCGCGCCTCGGTGCAGCGGGCCTGCGAGGAGCTCGACACGGTGGCGCTGGCCGTGCTGGAAGCGCTCGTCATCGCCGCCGCCGAGACCACGCCCGCCGACACGGGCGAGGTCGCCCGACTGCTCGGGCCGGACGTCCCGGCCGGAGCGGTGGAGGCCGGGCTCACCGCGCTGCGGGACCGGGCGCTGGTCTGGGGCCCGGACGACGGTGTGTCGCTGGTGCCCGCGGCCCGCGAGGTCGTCCCGCAGTACCCGGGTGGCCTGGGCCGGCCTGCGAGCGGCGCGGCCGCCGTCGACGACCTGGCCGGCCTGCTGGCGCAGGTGAGCCCGGAGGAACAGCGGGTGCTCGGCGCGCTCGTCGACGGCCCGCCGATCGGGCGCAGCCGCGGGGCGTCGGATCCGTCCACGCCGGTCGGGCAGCTGATCGCGCGCGGGCTGCTGTTGCGGGTGGACACCGACACGGTGGAGATGCCCCGCCAGGTCGGGCTCGCGCTGCGCGGCGACCATCCGATGGGCGCGATCACGCTGGAGCGCCCGGACGTCGTGACGAAGGACCGCGACCCGGCCACCGTGGATGGCACCGGCGCCGGCGCGGCGCTGGAGTTCCTGCGCCGCGCGGACCTGCTGATCGCCTCCTGGGGGCACAACCCGCCCGGGGTCCTGCGCTCCGGCGGGCTCGGCGTGCGCGACCTGCGCCGGGTCGCCAAGGACTGCGACACCGACGAGGCGACGGCAGCGCTGCTGGTCGAGGTACTGCGGGCGGCGGATCTTCTCGGCGAGACCGAGACGACCCAGCCCGAGTGGCTGCCGACCACCGCGGCCGACGCGTGGCGGGCGAGCCCGGACGAGACCCGCTGGGCGGAGCTGGCCCGCGCCTGGATCGACCTGCCCCGGCTGCCCGGCCTGGTCGGCCGCCGCGACGAGGCGGACCGGCCGATCGCGGCGCTGTCGGACGCCGTCCGGCGCCCGCCCGCCGGGCGGGACCGCCGCCGGGTGCTGACCGCGCTGGCCGAGCTCGCACCCGGCCGCTCGGTGGGATCGCCCGCGGCGCTGGCCGACCTGCTGGCCTGGCGGGCGCCCCGGCGCGGAGGCCGGCTGCGCGACGACGTCGTGTCCTGGACGATCGCGGAGGCCACAGCGCTCGGCCTGGTCGCCCTGGACGCGCTGACCACGGCCGGACGGGTGCTGCTGGATCCGCCGTCCGGCAACCCGGCCGAGCTGTCCGGTGTGCTGTACGAGGCGTTGCCCGCGCCGATCGAGCACGTCCTGCTGCAGGCCGACCTGACCGCCGTCGCCCCCGGGCGGCTGTCTCCGGAGCTGGCCCACGAGCTGGGGGTCCTGGCCGACATCGAGTCCGCCGGCGGCGCGAGCGTCTACCGGTTCACCGAGCACAGCCTGCGCCGGGCGCTGGACACCGGGCGCACCGCCGAGGACGTCCGGGCGACCCTGGCCGCCCGCTCGGCCACCCCGCTACCGCAGTCGCTGGCCTACCTCGTCGACGACGTCGCCCGTCGGCACGGGCGGCTGCGCGGCGGGACGGCTGCCTCGTTCCTGCGCTCCGACGACGAGGTGCTGATCTCCGAGGTGCTCGCGCACCAGGCCGCGGCCGGCCTGGGGCTGCGCCGGCTCGCCCCGACGGTCGCGGTCAGCACGTTGCCGCTCGCCGAGGTGCTCGACGGCCTGCGCGCGGCCGGGTTCAGCCCGTCCGCCGAGGACGCCGGAGGCGCCGTGCTGGACCTGGGTGAGCCGGGGCGGAGGACCGAACCGCGGCGTCGGACCCGCCCCGGGGCCGCGCCGGAGGGGCCGCCCGCGCGGCAGGCCGAGGACCTGGTGGCCCGGATGCGCTCCGGTGACACGCTGGCCGGCGTGCGGCGCAGCGTCGCCGACACCGCCGTCGCGGTCCGCGGGTCGACCACGACGCTCGCCTCGCTGCAGGACGCGGCACGCAACCGTCGGCACGTGTGGATCGGCTACGTCGACGCACACGGGGTCGCCGGCGAGCGGGTGCTCGCCCCGACGACGGTCGGCGGCGGTGTCGTCGAGGGCCGGGACGCGCTCGACGGCATGATCCGTCGGGTGCCGCTGCACCGGATCACGTCGATCGCCGTGGTGGAGAGCTGAGCATCAGGAGCCCGGGATCCGGGCGGTCAGCGCGGAGCGCCGGCCGCCATCCGCTGGTGCATGGCGTGCTGGACGAGCGCGATCAGGCACTCCTTGGTGGAGGCCCGGTTGCGCGCGTCGCAGGTGACCATCGGGACCGCCGGGTCGATCGACATCGCCTCGCGGACGTCCTCGACGTCGTGCGACAGGATGCCGTCGAACGCGTTCACCCCGACGACGTAGGGCAGGTTCCGGTCCTCGAAGAAGTCGATCGCGGCGAACGAGTCGGCGAGCCGGCGGGTGTCGACCAGGACGACGGCGCCGATCGCACCGCGGACCAGGTCGTCCCACATGAACCAGAACCGCTGCTGGCCCGGCGTGCCGAACAGGTAGAGCACCAGCTCCGCGTCCAGGGACACGCGGCCGAAGTCCATCGCGACCGTGGTCGAGACCTTGTTCGGGGTGGCCGAGAGGTCGTCGTGTGAGGCGCTGGCCTCGGTCATCACGGCCTCGGTGGTCAGCGGCATGATCTCGGAGACGGAGCCGACGAACGTCGTCTTCCCGACACCGAACCCACCGGCCACCACGATCTTGGCCGACACCGTCGCGGTGCGGGCGACGGGCTGTGGCCTAGAGCCGACGGAGTCCACTCAGAACCCTTTCCATCAGCGCGAGGTCCGGCACGGTGCCGGTGGTACTCGCGGTCTCGTGCACGGTCACGGTGCCTCCCGCGGCCATGTCCCCGAGCAGGACCCGGGCCACGCCGAGCGGGAGGGAGAGCAGCGCGGCCACCTCGGCGACCGAGCGGGTCTGCTCGAGCAGCAGCTCCGCCACGGAGCGGTGCTCCATCGGGAGCCGGTCGAGCTGGCTGCGTGCCCGGTTGCTGACCGAGACCAGGGTCTCGATGGCCAGCTCGTAACCGGACTTGGTCCGGCCACCGGTCCAGGCGTAGGGCCGCACCGAGGCGGCACCCCCGACCGGAGGCGGACCCGGCGGTGGAGGCGCGGGCGGAGGCGTCGGCGCGGCGGCAGGTGGTCGCCGACCCTGCTCCGCCTCGAGCTCCGCCGCCGTCGGCGGCATCCCGTACGCGGCCGACCCGGTGGCCGATCCGGTGACAGGCCCGGTGAGCTCGGCCGGGGTCGGCGCCGGCTCGGCGGCCGCGGAGGAGTTACGCCCCCACCTGCGTTTCTTGGGTTTGCGCCCGGCATCGAGGCTGAACCCGTTCATCACGTCGGCGAACGTGGGTTCGTACCGGCGGTCGTCGTCGTCCGGACCGGTGCTCATCGGATCTCACCTGCCTTGGCCGATCCTGCGGTGGGGGACATGGAAGCTACTCGCTCGCAGCTCAGGGCCCGAACGAGCCCTGGAGCTCGGCGCGCAGCTCCGGGGTCAGGAGCTGGCCGACCCGGTCGACCAGCAGCGTCATCTCGTAGCCGACCAGGCCGATGTCGCAGCTCGGCGACGCCAGCACGGCCAGGCAGGATCCGTCGCTGATCGACATCAGCAGCACGATCCCGCGGTCCATCTCGACGACGGTCTGCACGACACCACCGGCGTCGAAGCAGCGGGCCGCGCCCTGGGTCAGGCTGATCAAGCCGGACGCGACGGCAGCGAGCTGGTCGGCGCGGTCGCGGGGCAGCCGGTCCGACGACGTCAGCAGCAACCCGTCCGACGACACCACGATCGCGTGGGCCACACCGGGTACGCGCTCGGCGAAGTTCGTGACCAGCCAGCCGAAACGGCTCTGACTCGGCTGTGCCTGTGGTGCCCTCACGTGTTCTCCTCGTGGTCGGACGTGTTGGAACGGTCGCCGGACGGTTCGGTGGTCCCGGTACCGGCCGGACTGGTGCGGCGGCCTTCTCGGCCCTGACGCACCCCCTGCTGGTAGCTGGTCAGCCGGCCCCGCACGTTCTCGGCGCTGCGCGTCTCGGACGTGGGCGGGCTCAGCACGGTGGATCCTGCCGCACTGCCCGGGAGTAGCCGCGCGCGCGGGCGCCGTTTGGGTAGCCCGGCCGAGGTCTGCTCGTCGGAGCGGTCCGGCTCGTCGGACCCGGCCGAGGCCTGTCGCCAGAGGTCGTCGGCGGGCGAGGCGAACTCGGCGTCGTCGAGGGCGGGCCCGGCCTGGGCCTGGGCGCCGCTGTTACCTGCCGGCGCGGCCGGTCGCGGTTCCGGGCTCGGGCGCGACGGCCCGTCCGAGCCGCCCTCACCGTTTCCGCCGCCGGGGCCGCCGTCCTGCCAGCGAACCGGGACGGAGCGGTTCGACCGGAACCAGGCCGACGCGATCTCCTCGAAGATCGGCGTGGTCTGGCTCATGTCCTGCCCGCCGCCGGCCCGCGCGGTTTCGATACCGCCGGGACGCCGCAGCTGCCCGCGGTCGCCCTTGACCGGGACGGCCGGCGCGAACAGCGAGTCCGGCGGCCGGGCTGCCGGCTGCGACGCCGGGTTCCGCCACGCCTGGTTCTGGGCCGCCTGGTTCTGGGGCACCGGGTTTCGGGCCGCAGGGCCGGCATTCGCGGAGGAGACCGGAGAGCCCTGCGGGCGCCGCTGCGGTCCAGCGGGCCCACCGGGCATCACAGGACGGCCCGACGGCGCGGGCCGCCGGACGGGGAGATCGTCGCGCCCCGGGCCGGCACCGCCCATCGGCTGCCGTGTCGCCGCGGCCGGGCGGGTGACGGGCAGCGCCGTGGTATCGGAGTCGATGTCGTCGACCGCCTCCGGGGAGGAGTCCGCCGCCTCCGGGGAGGAGTCCGCCGCCTCCGGGGAGGAACCCACCGCCTCCGGGGAGGAACCCACCGCCTCCGGGGAGGAACCCACCGCCTCCGGGGAGGAACCGGGAACACTCCGGCTCGCGTCGGGCTGCCCGGTGGTGGGCAGACCGCGGGCCGGCGTCGCCGTGTCGTCCCCGGGCCGGTCGGCGTCGGCCTGCGCGGCCGGCTGACGGTCCGCCGGGTCCGCCGGCTCCGTGGTCGCGGACTCCCGCACGTCCGGGGTGTGATCGGTGACCTCCTCGTCGCCCTGCGAGGCGTGCGCGGCCTGCTCGGTGGACTGCTGCTCGGCGGGCTCCTGCTCGGCAGGCTTCTGCTCGGCAGGGTCCTGCTCTGCGCCAGGCACCTTCCGGACAGGCAGGCCCTGTTTCGCGGGGGCGTCGAGCGCCGTCGCGGCCCGGGAGGCATCGGGATCGGTGCGCTCCGCGGCCGGCTCGTCGGGGTCCGGTGTGCCGGACCCGTCGCGGTCGGCGGTCTGCACGGTCGCGTCCCGGTCGTCGTCGGCGGGTGTCCGGCTCGTGGCGCCGTCCTGCTCGTCGTCGTCCCGCCCGTCGGCCGGGACATCGTGGTGGTCGCGGCGACGACCGACGGCCGCGGCCACCACTCCGCCGACGGCGGCTGCGGCGGCGGCCGCACCGAACAGCGGGCGCCGGGACTCGTGCTCCTCGGTCCGCTCTCCGGTGGTCTCGTCGACCTCGTGGCCGGAGCCGGAGGCGTGGTTCTCCTCGCCTCCGGTGCCGGTCTGCCGGTCGGGGGTGGCCGCCGGCCGCTCGCCGGTGCCGGAGCCGGTACCGAAGCCATCGGGGCCGTCCGGGCCCCCTTCACGCACGGCCGGGTCACGCACGGCCGGGTGGGCGCCGGATCCGTCCTGCTCCGGGACGGACGGGGTGAACATGTCCGCCCCGTCGTCCGGGGTGCTC
Organism: Pseudonocardia sp.; assembly: GCA_030451825.1. GTDB lineage: Bacteria > Actinomycetota > Actinomycetes > Mycobacteriales > Pseudonocardiaceae > Pseudonocardia. Next base: position 25,270 of record JAKDNL010000037.1, read on the forward strand.
GGCGAGCCGGCCGGAGCGAAGGCCTGCGCGCCCGTGATCCCACCCGGCGCCGAGCCGTTCACCGACGCTTCCTGACCAGTGGGCGACTTGTCGGTGTCGGTGGTCCGGGTGGTGCCGTTGCGCCGCAGGGCGGACCCCGGTGTGCGCGTCGGCAGCTTCGGCGTCGACCCGTTGCGGGCCGGCCCGGAGCCGGACTCGAACGTCGGGGTCATCGGGCCGTCCGTGCCGGCCACCATCGACGGGAGCGAGCCGTTGCGGCCGGCCCCGTTGATCGCCGTGCGCGGCCTGTCCTCGGCGGCCGGCATCGGCCAGGAGCCGCTGGCGGAGCCGTTCTGCGGCCCGCGCGGTGCCGCGGGAGGGTCCTCGCGGCGGGGGGCCGGTGCGGAGGGCACGAGCGTGGCCGGG
>JAKDNL010000456.1 GCA_030451825.1 Pseudonocardia sp.
GTCACCGGTCGCGGGGCCGGCCGCGGTGACCGAGGACCGGCGGCGCGCCGTCGTCGTCGGGACGGGGTTCGGCGGGTCGATCACGGCGCTGCGCCTGGCGCGGGCCGGCGTCGAGGTGCTCGTGCTCGAGCGCGGCATCCGCTGGCCGACCGGGCCGAACGCGGACACGTTCCCGCGCATGTTCGACCCGGACCGCCGCGCCGCGTGGCTGAGCCCCACCACCGTGCTCACCGGCTCCACCCCGCGGGCGTGGAAGCCCTACACCGGGGTGCTCGAGCGGGTCCGTGGCCTGGGCATGGACATCCTCTGCGGGTCAGGGGTCGGCGGCGGATCGCTGGTCTACCACGGTATGACGCTGCGTCAGAGTGCCGAGAACTTCGCCGCGTGCATGCCGTCCTCGTTGGACTTCGACCGGTTCGCCGACGACTACTACCCGCGGGCCGAGGCCGTCCTCAAGCCCGCCGAGATCCCGGACGACGTCCTGGCCTCCGACCGGTACAGGTCCTCGCGGCTGTTCCTCGACCGGGTCGCGCAGGCCGGTCTCCCCGGCGGGTTCCGGGTGCCGCTGCCGCTGGACTGGGAGTTCGCCCGCAAGGAGCTGCGCGGCGAGGTGGCCCCGGCCTACACCACCGGTGACGTGCTCTACGGCGCGAACAACGGCGGCAAGAACACCGTCGACGTCACGTGGCTGGCCGCGGCCGAGGCCACCGGCAAGGTCGAGGTCGCCACCCTGCACGTGCTCCGCGACATCGAGCGCGACCCCGCGGGGAAGTGGGTCCTGCACGTCGAGCGGATCGACACCGACGGCGTGGTGCGCGAACGCATCCGGATCACCACCGACGCGCTGTTCCTCGGCGCGGGCTCGGCCGGCACGAGCCGGCTGCTGGTCAAGGCCAAGGCCAAGAACCTGGTCCCGGACCTGCCCGACGGCGTCGGCTCCCGGTGGGGCAACAACGGCGACCGGATCCACGCCTGGGCGCCCCTGCTCGGCGAGAGCCCGGGGAAGCTGCAGGGCGGCCCGGCGTGCGTCGGCGTGCGGGACTGGCCCAGCCCCGACAAGGCGGTGACGGTCGTGCATGGCGGGGTGCCCTGGCCGGTCGACCTCCGCACGACCAGCATCATCGGGTTCGGGATCGTGGAACCGAAGGGCGAGTTCCGCTACGACCCGGTCCGGGACGACGCGGTGCTGCACTGGAGCCAGGCCTACGACGCCCGGCTCACCGCGACGACCGGCGCGCGGATCCGGGAGATCGTCGGCGGAAATCTGCTCGCCGACCTCACCAACCCGACGATCGACACGTCGACGTTCGAGACGACGACCTACCACCCGCTGGGCGGCGCCACCATCGGCGACGTCTGCGACGACGTCGGCCGGGTGCGGGGCCAGCGCGGGCTCTACGTCACCGACGGCGCGCTGATCCCCGGCTCGACCGGCGCCGTCAACCCGTCGCTGACGATCGCGGCGATGACCGAGCGGAACATGGACACCGTCGTCGGCGACGCCGGGCCGGTGTTCTGATCATCGACGGTCATCCCGGGCGGTGGCCTCCACCGATTTCTCGGCCGTGCGCGGAGCCCGCGGCATCAGCAGCAGCGCGATCATCGACACGACGCAGCAGCCGACGATGTACCAGCTGATCCAGGTGCTCGACCCGGTCGTGCTCAGGATCGCGGCGGCGATCAGCGGGGCCGGGCCGCCGGCCAGCACGGACGCGAACTGGTAGCCGATACCGGCCCCGGTGTAGCGGATGTTCGTCCCGAAGCTCTCCGCGATCAGGGCGGCCTGCGGGCCGTACTGCATGTCGTGGAACACCAGCGAGATCACGATCGCGAGCAGGATGAATCCGGAGACCTTCGTGTCCAGCAGACCGAAGTAGGGGAACGCGAACAGCCCGGTGCACACGATGCCGATGCCGTACATCAGCTTCCGGCCGATCAGGTCGGACAGGTACCCGAACAGCGGCACGCTGACGAGCCCGATCGCGGCCGCGACCAGCGTCGCGTTCAGCAGCTGCCCGCGCTCGAGCGCCAGCTTCTGGGTGCCGTAGGTGAGCACGAACGTGATGAACAGGTAGAACGGGGCCTGCTCGGAGATCCGCACGAACGCGGCGGTGAGGATCTCCCTCCACTGCGTGCGGAACGCGTCGAACAGCGGGATCTTCACGACCGTGCGCTGTTCCTTGACCGCCGCGAACTCGGGGCTCTCCAGCACGCGCAGCCGCACGTACAGCCCGACCCCGACGAGCAGGATGCTGAGCAGGAACGGGATGCGCCAGCCCCACACGAGGAAGTCGGCCCGGTGGCCGCGGACGTCAGCTGGACGGCCGCGGTGGACAGCAGCAGCCCGAGCGGCACCCCCATCTGTGGCCAGCTCGCCATGAAGCCGCGGCGCTTCACCGAGCCCCACTCCATCGCCAGCAGCACCGAGCCGCCCCACTCGCCGCCGACCGCGATGCCCTGCATGATCCGCAGCAGGGTCAGCAGTACCGGGGCCGCGACCCCGATCGCCGCGTAGCCGGGCAACAGGCCGATCAGCGCGGTCCCGATCCCCATCAGCAGCAACGTCACGATCAGTGACGACTTGCGGCCGATCCGGTCGCCGTAGTCGCCGAAGACGGCGGCGCCGATCGGCCGGGCGGCGAAGCCGACGAACTGCGACCCGAAGGCCAGCAGGATGCCGGCGAACACGTCCTCACCGGGGGAAGAACAGCTTCGGGAAGATGAGCGCCGCCGCGGTTCCGTAGAGGAAGAAGTCGTACCACTCGATCGTCGTGCCGACGGTCGAGGCGAACACCGCCTTGCGGCGCTGTGATCTCTCCAGTGAACCGGGGCTGTCCGGGATCGTCGCGTCCGCCATGGGTCTCCCTCTGCGCCGTTGCCGAGAAGTCGCTCAGAAGGTGAACGCAGTGAAAGGTCAACGGTTGTCCTGCAAGCGTTATCCCGGGTCGGAGAGGAACTCCGCGCCCGCGACGGCCAGGTGCGCCGGATCGTCGACGCCGCACAGCTCGCGCGCCGAGTGCATGGACAGCACCGGGATGCCGACGTCGACGGTCCGGATGCCCAGCCGGGTCGCCATGATCGGGCCGACGGTCGTGCCGCACGGGACGGTGTTGCGCGAGACGAACGTCTGTGTCGGGACGCCGGTCGCCCGGCAGGCCCGCTGCCAGGCCGCCGCACCGGGCGCGTCGGTGGCGTAGCGCTGCACCGCGTTGACCTTCAGCGACGGTCCTCCGTTGGGGATGCTGAGGTGGTCGGTGTCGTGGCGGTCGAGGTAGTTCGGGTGGGCCGCGTGCGTCACGTCCACCGACAGGCACCGCGAGCGGGCGAACACGGTGCGCCGTGCGTCGAAGCCGCCGGCGAGCTGGGTCAGGACCGTCTCCAGTAGCGGGCCGGCCGCACCGGTGGCGGTGCCGGAGCCGATCTCCTCGTGGTCGAAGCCGACGAACACCGGCACCGCGCCCGGGCCGCCCCCGGCCGCGTCGAGCAGCGCGGTGATCCCGGCGTGCACCGACGCGAGGTTGTCCAGCCGGGCGGCGGCGAGCAGCTCCTCGTCGCGGCCCAGGACGGCGGGCGGGGCGAGATCGAACGTGACCAGGTCGTGGGCGGCCACCTCGGCCGGGTCGACGCCGGCGTGGCCGGCCAGGAACTCGATCAGCTCGCCGTCGGTGGGCTGCCCGATGCCCCAGACCGGGAGCAGGTGGCGCTGCGCGTCCAGCGTCAGGCCCTGGTTGACGCTGCGGTCGAGGTGGATCGCCAACTGCGGGATGCGCAGCAGCGGCCGGTCGATGTGCACCGGTACGACCGAGCCGTCGTAGAGCGCGAGGCGCCCGGCCAGGCCCAGGTCGCGGTCCAGCCAGGAGTTCCACAGCGCGCCGCCGTAGACCTCCACCGCGACCTGCCGCCAGCCGGCCGCACCGGTGTCCGGGTTCGGCTTGACCTTGAAGCCGGGGGAGTCGGTGTGCGCGGCGAAGATCCGGATCGGGGCCGCGCCCGCGGCCGCGGGCTGGCGCCAGGCCAGGATCGTGCCGTCCCGCACCAGGTAGCGGCCGCCGGGAGCGGTGTTCCACTCCGCGTCCTCGGCCTGCGCGGTGAACCCGGCCGCCTCCAGACGCCGGACGGCCTCGGCCACCGCGTGGTACGGGGACGGGCTCGCGGTGAGGAACGCGGCCAGATCGCGCGCGACATCGTTCATCCGAGAGCACCCTGTGGAACGAGGATCAGCACTGCGGCATCCTCGCAGCAATGCATGATCCGTCGTACGAGGTGGTGGTGGTCGGGGCCGGGTCGGCCGGGTGTGCGCTGGCCGGGCGGCTGTCCGAGCGCGGGGTCCGGGTGCTGCTCGTGGAAGCCGGCGCCCTGTCCGTCCCACCCGACGTGGCCTCGATCGCCTCGCTCGCCGCGACCGCCCCGGAACACGCCCTGAACTGGGCGTTCCGGGCCAGCCTGGTCCGCGGCCACGAGGCAGCGGTGCCCCGCGGCAGGGTGCTCGGCGGGTCGGGGGCGATCAACGGCGGCTACTACGTGCGCGCCGTCCCGGCCGATTTCGCCGACTGGGCCGTGCCCGGATGGTCCGACGACGACGTGCTGCCCTACTACCGGCGGGCCGAGAACGACCTCGACCAGGAGGGCCCGCGGCACGGCGACGCCGGCCCGATGCGGATCTCCCGCCCGGCCGGTCCGCTGCTGGCCGACGCGACGAGGCCGTTCCTGGCCGCCTGCGCCCGCCTGGGATACCCGTCCGAGCCGGACAAGAACGCCGCCGCCCCGCCCGGCGCCGGGCCGGTCCCGACCAACGCCGTCGGCGGGCGCCGGGTGAGCGCCGCGACCGCCTACCTGCCGCCGCCGTGGGGGGCCGCGGCTCCGGGCGACACGCTCGCCGTGCGTGGCGGCTCCCCGGTGTCGTCGCTGGTCATCGAGGACGGCCGGGTCACCGGCGTCCGGCTCGGGGACACCACCGTGCACGCCGACGAGGTGGTCGTCGCGGCCGGCGCGGTGGGTACTCCCGCGCTGCTGCTGCGTTCGGGTATCGGGCCGGTCGACACGCTGCGCGCGGCCGGGGTCCGGGTGCGGCACGAGCTGCCCGGGGTCGGGCGCAGCTGGTCGGACCATCCCGCCGTGTTCGTGCCGTTCCGCGGCGGTGGGGGGATCGGCCCGGACGCGGTGGCCGGGCAGGCCGCGCTGAACCTCGACTCCGGCGCCGACCCGGCCGGCGACCTGGAGATCCTGCTGTTCGCCCGGCCGTTCGCGATGGACGGGCCGGCGCACCTGATGTGCGCGCTGCAACACCCGCAGAGCCGCGGGATGCTCGCGATCACTTCGCCGGACGTCGCCGACCCGCCGCGGCTGGACTACAAGTACCTGCGCACCGAGTCCGACCGGCGCCGGATGCGCGCGGCGATCCGGATCGCCGCCGACATCATGCGCGCCGCCGGCTGGACGCGGGTCGCGCCGAGCGGTGACGTGCTCGGCAACGACGTCCGCCTGGACGGCTGGATCCGCGACGTGCTCACCACCTCGGTGCACCTGTCCGGGAGCGCGCGCATGGGGACCGACCCGGACGCGGTCGTCGATCCACAGCTTCGTGTGCACGGTGTGGACGGCCTGCGGATCGCGGACACCTCGGTGCTGCCGTCCGTGCCGCGCCGCGGCCCCGCCGCGACGGCGATCATGATCGGCGAGAGGGCCGCGGACCTGGTCCGGCCGTAGGGCTTTGCAATGCACACGCCCAGGCCACCACCCCCTGGACGCGCCGGGGTGTGCATTGCAAAGCGCGCCCGCTCGACCCCGTCCACACCGGCTGCCCGGTCGGTTCCGCTCGGGATCATCCGACCGTGATGTCCCGCTCGCGGCGGGAATCCGGGTGCTGGGCGCGGCGGGACGCGCGATG
>JAKDNL010000457.1 GCA_030451825.1 Pseudonocardia sp.
GTGGGTGTTGCTTACAATTGCTGCGCCCGAATGTAAGCCCAGGGGCCCCGGGCCCTGAGCCCGTGGGTCGATCCGGCTGCGGAGCGTCCTGCCCGTACAGCTTCGCGCTGACTGAACCCGAATGACCGAGAGCGCTCTCTGACGCTCACAGCCGGTTGTCCTTGCCGTGCTGGAGCCGCGTCGGTCGGGAAAGCTGACAACTCCGGATGGGTCTGGGATCCTCGACGTCAGCCACGTGAAACGAGGGGAGGCCGACGAAGGTGAGTGTCTCTGCTGCCGATGATTCGGATCTCGAGTTCGTCGTCTCGCCGGGGCTGGCCGCGGCGGCGCGTCGCGAGGGTGTCGAGCTGCCGGAGGGCGCCCGGGTGCGCCTGCACGTCGTGCCCGATGCCGAGGTTGTCGCGTCGCGTCGCAGGTTGCCGTGGATCGGTGCGGTCACGACTGGCGTCACGGGTCGCAGCGCGACCTACCGGGAGACGTTGCGTGCGGAGATGGGGCGCTCGGCTGAGTGATCCTCGTGGATGCCGGGCCGCTGATTGCTGCCTTCGACAACTCTGACGACCATCACGCCGAATGTGCGGAGCTGCTGCAGACAGCGCCTGACGAGCTGTTGGTGCCGCAGCCGGTGATCGCCGAGGTCTGCTACATGATCGGGCGGGCGCACTTCGGTGCTGCGGCGGAGGCGATGTTCCTGCGGAGCTTCACGGACGGCAGCCTGACGGCGGTCCCGCTGGAGCCGCCGGACTTCGAGCGGATGGCCGAGCTGGTCGAGCAGTATGCGTCGCTCCCGCTTGGCGGAAGTGACGCGAGCGTGATCGCGTTGGCCGAGCGGCTGGAGATCGACAAGGTGGCGACGCTGGACAGACGGCACTTCACCGTCGTCCGAGTCCGCCATCGAGCGGCCTTGACGCTCTTGCCGTGAGAGTTGCCCCCGCAGAGGGCCCGTAGAACTCGATGCGCGAGCCTTGCAAGCTGGAGCTCTGCGTCCTCGTGGACGTCGGGATCGGGCGTCGCCGATGAGGGCCCACGTCTGCCGCCTCTCGGGACCCGGTTCTGACCACACAGATCGCCTGGAATGTCACATAGGCTGCGCTGGGCACAGCCCATGTCACATTCCCGCTGATCAATGGCCTTGGTGCTCGGCCGACAAGTTCAGCGTGGAGGCTGGCGCCGGCTTCGCGGTGCGAGTACGGATACCCACGGGGAGCCGGTCGTGGCCGCGCCGATCAGGGTCCTGGTCTGCGACGACCAGATGCTGGTCCGCACCTGACTGGTGACGATCATCGACGCGCAACCAGACCTCGAGGTGGTGGGCGAGTGCGGGGACGGTCGGGCCGCGGTCGACCTCGCCCGCCGGCTGCTCCCGGACGTCGTGGTGATGGACATCCGGATGCCGGTCCTCGACGGCATCGAGGCCACCCGCCTGCTGGCCGGTGCCGGGGTGGCGCAACCGGTCAAGGTGGTCGTGCTGACGACGTCCAACCTGGACGAGTACGTCTACGAGGCGCTGCGTGCGGGAGCGAGCGGGTTCCTGCTCAAGGACGCACCGCCGAGCCGGCTGCTGCACGGGATCCACACCGTGGCCACGGGCGCGGCCCTGCTGGACCCCGAGGTGACACGCCAACTCGTCGGCAGGTATGCGGCCCGCATCCGGCCGGCCGACGGGGGGACCCCGGCCGACATCCCGCTGACCCCTCGCGAGCTGGAGGTTCTTCGCCTGCTCGCGGACGGCCTCTCCAACAACGAGGTCGCCGCAACCCTGGTGATCAGCCAGGAGACGGTCAAGACCTTCGTGTCACGCATCCTGACCAAGCTCGACCTCCGCGACCGCGTCCAGGTGGTCGTCTACGCCTACCGCAACGGCCTGGTCACCTGACAGGGCCGTCACGGGATCTGCCGGGACTCCGGTCCGACAAGCATGACGGGACATTCCGCGAGTTGGATCAGGGCCAGTCCGGTCGAGCCGAGCAGCAGGCCGGCGAAGCCACCGCGGCCGCGGGTCGCCACCACCACGAGGCTGGAACTGGCACTGAGCTCGACCAACGCCCGCGCCGGCTCGTCGTGCTCGATCCTTCGCTCCACGGCGACGTCCGGGTAGCGCTCCGACCATCCGGCCAGGCGTTCGGCCAGCGCGCGCTCCTCGACATGCTTCATCTGCTCCCAGGCCTTCAGCTCGAAGTAGTGGCTGAGGTGGAAGCGCTCGGTGTCGTTGTCACTCCACACGTGCAAGGCCGTCAGCGGCGCCCCGTGCGCGGCGGCGGCGTCGAACGCATGGGCCAGGGCAGTGTCGGACAGGGGCACGCCGTCGACGCCGACCAGAACGGGCCGGTCGGCCGAGTCATTGCCGTCTCCGCGCACGACGACCACCGGGCACTCCGCATGCGATGCCGCGAGCGTGACCGAGCCCAGCACGGTGCCGAGGACGCCACGGCCGCTCGCCCCCAACACCAGCAGGCCAGCCGACCGGGACGCGTGACGCAGCGCCACCGCGGGGGAGTCGGCGTCCACACGCGTCTGGATCTCGACCCCGCCGACCTCCGCGGCCACCTGCTGGGCGGCGCGCAGGACCTCCGTCGCCTCTCGCTTCAGTCCTGTCTCGAAGTCACATCACCAGCACTGCCGAGGCCGGTCCCGCGTACAGAGTGGCGACGCTGGTCGCATAGACCAGGAGGAGTGGCGATGTCCGGCGGGCCGCCTCTCGCGCCGCCCACCGCACGGCCCCGAGCGCGGTGTCCGAACCGTCCACGCCGACCACGACGGTCCGGACATCCCCACGATCTGCAGAACTCATGATCGAGCAACTCCCCGCTCTCGCTCGGTGCCGGCGTCAGGCGAGCACCCGGCCCAGGACCAGGACGACGGCCTACGCGCGACGTCCGCCACGGCAAACGTAGTGCTCAACCCGGATCATGGACAGCGTGCAGCCGCACCACCGGTCGGTGCTCAGCCGACTCCGAGGCTGGCCTCCACGGCCTCGTAACCGCCGTCGGTGTAGAGGTTGCGCACGACCTTCTTGTCGTACTTGCCGACCCCGGTCTTCGGCACCTCCGTGACGAACACGAAGCGATCCGGGATCGACCACTTCGCGAAGTCGACCGACAGGTGGTCGCGCAGCTCGTCCTCGGTGAGTGACTCGTCGGTCGACACCACGCAGGCCATCGGGCGCTCGAGCCACTTCTCGTCCGGGATGTTGACCACGGTCGCCTCGCGCACTTTCGGGTGCGCCATCAGCGCGTTCTCGAGGTCGATCGAGGAGATCCACTCACCGCCGGACTTGATGAGGTCCTTCGAGCGGTCCTTGAGGATCACGTAGCCGTCCGGATCGATGGCGCCGACGTCGCCGGTGCGGAACCAGCCGTCGACCATGTTCTCGGTTGTGCGGTCGTCGTTGTAGTACGCGCTGGCGGTGAACGGCGACCGGACCCAGAAGTCACCGACGCTCTGCCCGTCCCACGGCAGCTCGCCGCCGTCCGGGTCGATGATCTTGATCTGGACCAGCGGGATCGGCTGGCCCTGCTTCTGGCGGAGCGCGATCAGGTCGTCCTCGGACGCTCCCTCCCGCAGCGTGCTCTTGATCGCCGAGAAGCAGATCTGCGGGGTGTTCTCGGTCATCCCCCAGCCCTGGGTGACGTAGGTGCCGTACTGCTGGTCCCACCACTTCATGATCGCCGCCGACGGGGCCTGGCCACCGAGCCACATCGTCTGCAGGCTGCTCAGGTCCCAGTCCTTGCCCGACGACTGGACGGCGTCGCGCATCAGGGTGCCGATCGTGACCGCGGCGCTCATGCCGGTCACCTTCAGGTCCGAGATCATCCGGACGTAGTCGATCGGCTGCGGGTGCACACCCGGCAGGACGAGCGTGGTGCCCTGCAGCAGAGCCGTGTGCGGGATGTTCCAGCCGTTGCAGTGGAACATCGGGGCGACCTCGAGCCAGACCTGGTCCTCGCTCATGCCGAGCTTGTCGTGCATGGCCAGGCACATCGCCTGCAGGACCATGCCGCGGTGGCTGTAGATGACGCCCTTCGGGTCACCGGTGGTCGCGGAGGTGAAGCAGATCGCGGCGGCCTCGTGCTCGTCGAACTCGGGGAACTCGAACTCGTCGGACTCGGAGGCGATGAGCTCCTCGTAGCTGTGGACGTTGCTCAGCCGGGTCTGCGGCACCGTGTCGCCGAAGACCACGAACGCCTTGACCGTCGGGATTCCGAGGTCGACCAGCTCCTCGACCACGGACAGCTGGTCCGGGTCGAAGAACAGCACCTCGTCCTCGACGTGGTTGATCGTGTAGCGCTGCTGCTCGGGGAACAGCCGCAGGTTGACCGTGTGTAGCACCGCCCCGACGCCCGGGACGGCGAAGTAGGTCTCGAGGTGCCGGTAGTGGTTCCAGCCCAGGGAACCGACCCGGTCACCGTGCTCGACCCCGAGCTTGCCCAGGGCGTTGCACAGCTTGCGGACCCGCTGGCCGTACTCCCGGTAGGTGTAGCTGTGGTACTGGCCGTCGCCGATCCTGGTGATGATCTTCTTGTCGTGGAAGAGCCGCTCGGTGCGCCACAGCAGGGAGCTGAGCAGCAGCTGTCGGTCCATCATCAAGCTCTCCATCGAGCAACCCTCCTGAGGTGTGACCTACGCCGCGCCGGACTATCTCTATAGAATCTCGAAAAGTCAAGGCGGGTCAGCGCTCGACGGTCGGTCGCGGCGGCGAGGGTGGCGCCGAGGGCGGTGTAGACGGCGCCGGTCATGTCGATGCGCAGCCGGTGAGCCGTCGCGCAGAGCCTCGATCGGGGGATATGGCACCCGCTCGACCGGCCCTCACCTCGTGGCGAGTTGACGTTATTCTATGGAATATGGAACGGTCCGGCTTATGGCCCAGGTCACTGGCCGGGCCGGGTCCCGTCGGGACCGCCGAGGCGGACCGAGCTCACACGGAACGGCGGACCGCAGCACCTACCGCAACGAGGAGGAGGTTCTGGACGTGGCAGACGACAAGATCAAGGTGACGATCCTGCCGACGGGCACGATGCACGCCGACCTGACGTGGCTGCTGATCGACCCGTCCCGGATGGCGAGCTCGTCGAACCCGGACAAGAAGAAGGACTGGGTCGAGGTCCCGACCCACGCCGTCTTCATCGAGCACCCGGACGGCAAGAAGCTGCTGTGGGACACCGGTGTGCCCCGCAACTGGGAGGAGCGCTGGGGCCCGACAGGGCTCGACCAGTTCTTCCCCGTCGACGCGACGACCGAGGACATGTGGCTGGACTCCCGGCTCAAGCAGCTGGGGCTCGAGGCGGGCGACATCGACTACCTGCTGCTCTCGCACCTGCACCTCGACCACGCGGCCAACGCGCAGTTCTGGAACGGAACCGGTACGACGATCTACGTCGACGAGGCGGAGAAGGAGGGCGCCTTCGGCTTCGACGGCTACAACAAGGGCGCCCACATCAAGTCCGACTACGACGGGCTCGAGATGAGCACGATCAACCAGGACACCGAGATCCTGCCCGGGATCACGCTGCTGCGAACCCCGGGGCACACCTGGGGCACGCTGTCCCTGCAGGTGGATCTCAAGGACACCGGGACGATGATCTTCGCCTCGGACTCGCTGTACCGCAGCGAGAGCTACGGCACGCCCCCGATCGCGGCCGGCATCGTCTACGACACCGTGGCCTGGTTCAACTCCGTGGAGAAGATCCGCAGCATCCAGGAGAGGACCAACGCCCAGGTGATCTTCGGGCATGACCCGGTGCAGTTCACCGAGCTCAAGCTGGGCCCGGGCAACAGCTACACCTGATCGGCACGAACGCGGGCCCGCGGCAGGTGGACCCCCCCGCCCCCGGTAGACAAACCCCCCCCCCCCAACCACAGAGAGGGGGGGCGCCCCCCCTGCCCCCG
>JAKDNL010000458.1 GCA_030451825.1 Pseudonocardia sp.
GTGGCTCAAACATCGTGGGTTGGGCGGGCGGGGATAGGGTCCGGTCGTGGCCGACTCCGCGAACGTCCCGCCCGACCCGGACACCAGCTTCCCCCGCCTGCACGCCCGCACCCGCCGGTTCAGCCTCGGCGCACCGCGCGGGTTCACCGTCGCCCCGGACGGGTCGCGGGCGGTGTTCCTGCGCAGCGGCGGCGGCACCGACCCGGTCACCTGCCTGTGGAGCATCGACGCGCGGACCGGCGAGGAGCGGCTGCTCGTCGACCCGGCGCAGCTGCCCGGGCTGCCCGGCGAGGAGGATCTGCCGGCGGCCGAGAAGGCGCGCCGGGAACGGGTCCGCGAGCAGGCCGGCGGCGTGGTCGGTTACGACACCGACGCGGCCGTCACGACGGCGGTGTTCGCCCTGTCCGGTAGCCCCTACCTGGCGTCGCTGACCGGGCCCCCGGACCCGCGCCCCCTCGACGTCGGCGACGTCACGGCCGTCGTCGAGCCGCGCCTGGACCCCACCGGTCGGCGGGTCGCGTTCGTGGCCGACCGCGCGCTGCACGTGCACGAGATCGCGACCGGCGAGACCCGGGTGCTGGCCGCCCCCGACGGCGACGACGTGAGCCACGGCCTGGCCGACTTCGCCGCGGCCGAGGAGATGAACCGGACCCGCGGCTACTGGTGGGCCCCCGACGGCGACGCGCTGCTGGTCGCGCGGGTCGACGAGTCCCCGGTGGAGCGCTGGCACATCGCCGACCCGGCGAACCCGGACCGGACGCCGACCGTCGTCGCCTATCCCGCAGCCGGGACGCCGAACGCTCTGGTCACGCTGGCCATGATCACCCTCGACGGCGCCCGCACCCCCGTCCGGTGGGACGCCGGGGCCTGCGAGTACCTGGTGACCGCGCGCTGGGACGCGACCGGGCCGATGATCGTCGTGCAACCGCGGGACCAGACGGCGCTGCACGTGCTGGCCGTCGACCCGGCGACCGGCGCGACGACGGCGCTGCACACCGATACCGACCCGGTGTGGGTCGAGATCGTGCCCGGCGTCCCCGAGCGCACCGCGACCGGCGAGCTGCTCCGGGTCTCCGACGACGGCGGGGCGCGGCGGCTGTTCGCCGGGGACACGCCGCTCACCGACACCTCGATGCAGGTCCGCGACGTGGCCGGCGTCGACGGCGACACCGTGCTGTTCCGGGCGTCCACCGAGCCGACGTCGATCCGGCTGTTCTCCGTGGTTCCGGGCGAGGCACCGGTGCCGCGGTCGCCGGAGACCGGTGTGCACTCCGGCACGCTGGCCGGCGGCACGCTCGTGCGGGGCTCGCAGGATCTGGGCTCCGCCCCGCACGCGGTCCTGGTGACCGCCGACGGCACCGAGCACCCGGTCGCGAGCCACGCGGCCGACCCCGGGCTCGTGCCCCGGGCCGCGATGCACGTGCTCGGCGAGCGGGAGCTGCGCACCGCGGTCCTGCTGCCCACCGGGCATCGCGAGGGCACACCGCTGCCTGTCCTGCTCGATCCGTACGGCGGGCCGCACTCGCAGCGCGTCCTGTCCGCGCGCACGGCGTTCCTGTCCAGCCAGTGGTTCGCCGACCGGGGCTTCGCCGTGGTGGTCACCGACGGGCGCGGCTCGCCGGGACGCGGGCCGGAGTTCGAGCGCGCGATCCACCACGATCTGGCCTCCCCCGTACTCGACGACCAGGTCGAGGCCCTGCACGCGGCAGCGAAGCTCTACCCGGACCTCGACCTGAGCCGGGTCGGTATCCGCGGCTGGTCGTTCGGTGGGTACCTGGCCGCCCTGGCCGTGCTGCGCCGCCCGGACGTCTTCCACGCCGCCGTCGCGGGCGCACCGGTCACCGACTGGTCGCTCTACGACACCCACTACACCGAGCGCTACCTGGGCATGCCCGCGGCGAACCCGGGGGCCTACCGGCGCTCCTCGCTGCTCGACGAGGCGTCCACCCCGGCCACCGAGGACCGCCCGAACCGGCCACTGATGATCGTCCACGGCCTCGCCGACGACAACGTGGTCGCCGCGCACACGCTGCGGCTGTCCTCGGCGTTGCTGGTCGCCGGGCGCGCGCACCAGGTGCTGCCGCTGTCCGGGGTCACCCACATGACCCCGCAGGAGGTCGTCGCGGAGAACCTGCTGCTTCTTCAGGTGCGGTTCCTGCGCGACGCGCTGGGACCTGAGTGAGAGGCCAGGCCCTCTTGCGGTCCCGGGCTCCGTGTGGCCTCCTTGAACATCAGAACGATGGCCGTGGGAGGCACATGACCACGCTCGAGGAAGGCACCGTTCGGGGCGGCGCGGGGACGCTTCCACCGGACGCCCCGGCGACGATCTCGGCAGTCCTTCCGGAAGGACCGGACAGCGTATGAGCGTCGGACTGGCACAGGCCGAGCCGGAGACCAAGCGGTGGTTCTGCGAGCCCTGCGGATTCGTCTACGACCCGGAGGAGGGTGACCCGGACAGCGGTATCGAGCCGGGGACGCCCTTCGAGGACATCCCGGACGACTGGCTGTGTCCCATCTGCGGCGCCACCAAGTCGGATTTCCGGGAGCTGGAGCCGGGAGAGTTCCCGGAGATGTGAGGACGCTGAGTCATGATCACCGGATACGGGCACTTCGTACAGCTCGCCGAGTCGTTGCAGTGGGACGAGACGGAACTCGACCTCTCGGTCGACCGCGAGAACTGGCCGAAGCTCACCGAGGCCGAGAACGCCAAGGTCCTCGGCCTGATCGCCGGCTTCGTCATCGCCGAGACGTCGGTGGCCGGGCAACTCGGTTCCTTCCAGGAGGCGGCGTCGTGTGATGACGCGATGGAGGCGACCTTCCGCTCCCAGGCCCGCGACGAGGCACGTCACGCCCGCTTCTTCGACCTCGTCGCGTCCGACGTCGCCGGCGTTCCGGGCGCCACCGCTGCGGCACGGCGGGCCGTCCTGCGCGACCAGGTCAGTTCCGAGCTCGCCGACCTGTTCGAGCACCGCCTGCCGGCCACCGCCGAGCGTCTCGCCGAGGACCACGACGGCCTGACCGCCGCGGTCGGGCTCTACCACATGGTGATCGAGGGTGTGGTCCTGCTCGCGGGACAGCACGCGATGCTCGACGCGCTCGAGGGCCTGTCCGTCGGGCTGCCGGGCGTGCGCAAGGGGATGGAGCTGGTCCTGCGTGACGAGCGCTGGCACATCGGGTTCGGGTCGCGCATCGTCCAGAGCGCCGACATCGGCCCGGAGCAGGCGGCCTCGATGCTCGAGCAGGGTGAGACGGCCGCGAAGGTCTGGGGAGATCTGATCTCCGCCGAGTCGATCGAGACCGCGATGAAGCAGCACCGGCGCCGCCTCAAGGCCTCCGGCATCAAGTTCTGGTAGTCACGACCTAGCCAAAGGGTGAGCGTCCCGAGATGGCGTTCGAGACCACCCGAACGTGACGCACGATCGCCGACCAGGGCCGGTCGGGCCCGGTCGGGCCCGGGCCGGTGCGCTGATCACGGGCAGGCCCGGACGCTCGCGCTTTCCTCGATGCGCGCGGCGTCGAGAAGCACCGGAGGAAACACGTGTTTCATCCGGTGTGGCGCACCGGCGATCGGCCGGGAATGCCACGTAGGCGGTCCTCCCGTGCCGGCGAACCACAGATCGGCGCAGTATCCACACTGGACACTCCGAGCCCCCGGCGATCGGGCCGGGCCGGAGATGACGCACGTCACAGCGACGTGAGCGCGCCGCGACGGCGGGCAGCCACCGTGGGCGGCCGGATGCGCACCGGGTCGCCCCCTCCGATCCGGCAACCATTTCCCCGACTCTCCGCATCCGTCGACATATCAGTGACTAACGCGCCGAAAGGCAGCGTCGACAGACTACGAGGAGCGTGAGAATTGCGGCGATCAACGCTGTCGACCGCCGCCCACCCCGGCGATGACACCGACCGACCGACGCCGTCGGACCCCCGGACGGGACGACGGACCGACGGCGCCAGGACGGGGACCACAGGGCATCGGGCCTGCTCAGGGCCTGGATCGGACCCGGCGTCCCGCGTCCGTCCGGTGCACCGTCCGGATCCCGGAACGGCCCGAATGCCCGAAGCGCCCTGTTGACAATGGTCATTCGCGAGCATCCCCGAGACTGTTGATCAACTTCTCGCAATGACACACCGGTCGGGGTTGACGCTCGCACCAGGCGGTGTGAAGGTCATCACGGTACTCCGCCGCAACACATGTTTCGGGAGGATGAAGTCAATGACGACAACCGCAGGTGATCGGACGGCCGAATTGGCCGCCGCGGGCCTGGACGGGCAGAACAGGACCGCGCTGGGTCGGCTGCTCGGTTCCGGGTCCATCGGGTATGCCGAGGAGGGGTCCGACGGCGTCATGCGCGCCACGATCCGGATACCGGAGGACGAGCTGCGCTACGACCCCGGCATCCTCATCTTGCCGCACGGCGGTGAGATCGTGCTCACGCTGATCAACGACGACAAGAACACCCACTGCGCGGTGCTGCCCAGCAACGGGGATCCCAAGTTCATCTGGCTGGTGAACCACGCCAAGGGCACGGCCAGGCTCACCCTGGACGGCCCGGGCACCTACTACTACAGCTCCACCAGCGGCAACGACGAGGGCCGCGGACTGATCGGTGCGCTCGTCATCGGCGGGGAAGTCCCCGACAGCGCCAAGCTCGACCGTCCCGCGCAGCCGCGCCCGTAGGAAGGAGCAGGACATGACCGACTACGTCGACGCAGGCGAAGCGATCCCGTTCGCTCAGCTCAGCAACGTCAAGGGCGTCGCGCCCGCCACCGGGAACGTGGACTACGAGCGCATCCTCGGCGCCCGCTCCGAGCCGCAGAACTGGCTCACCTACTACGGCACCTACGACGGTCAGCGCTACAGCGACCTCGACCAGATCAACAAGGACACCGTCAAACGCCTGTCCCCGGCGTGGGTGTTCCAGGCCGGTGCGGTGGGCATGCAGTCCGGCGCCTCGACCTACTCGTTCGAGGCGTCCCCTCTCGTCGTCGAGGGGGTCATGTACGTCTCCGGCCCGGACGGCAGGTGCTGGGCCATCGACGCCAAGACCGGCGAGGAGCTCTGGCGGTACAAGGCCAACTCCCCGTACGATGTCTCGCTGTGCTGCGGGAACGTGAACCGCGGCGTGGCCGTCGGGCACGGCAAGGTCTACATGCTCACCCTCAACGCCCACCTCATCGCGCTCGACGCGACGACCGGCGTGAAGGTCTGGGACGTCGTCAACGGTGACGTGCGGGCCGGGGAGAGCGGTTCCGCCGCGCCGCTGATCGTCAAGGACATGGTCATCTGCGGGAGCGCGGGCGGCGAGTTCGGGACCCGCGGACACCTGGACGCGTTCGACGCGCAGACCGGCGAGCGCCGCTGGCGTCGCTACATGGTCCCCAAGCCCGGCGAGCCCGGGTCCGAGACCTGGCCGGACGACGGCGAGGCGTGGCAGCGCGGCGGGGCGAACTGCTGGGTCACCCCCACCTACGACCCGGAGCTGGAGCTCCTCTACCAGGGCACGGGCAACCCGGCGCCGGACTTCGACGGCGCCGTGCGCATGGGCGACAACCTCTACACCGACAGCACCGTCGCGGTGGACGTGAACACCGGCGAGATCCGGTGGCACTACCAGTTCACCCCGCACGACCTGTGGGACTACGACTCCACGATGGAGAACGTCCTGTTCGACGCCCCGGACGGGCGCAAGCTGCTCGGGCACGCGGACAAGAACGGGTACTTCTTCACCCTGGACCGGACCAACGGCGAGCTGGTCAAGGTGTTCCCGTTCGTCGACCGGATCACCTGGGGCGAGATCGCCCCCGACGGCACGGTCACGCCCAAGGTGTACCCGGACGAGGAGGGCGTCCCGGTGCACTTCTGGCCGGG
>JAKDNL010000038.1 GCA_030451825.1 Pseudonocardia sp.
GGGGTCCTTCGGGCGCCCGACGCCGATCATCGACTCCCGGGTGACCAGCTCGGCGAGCTGCTCCTCGGAGTAGTTCTCGGTGCCCGCCGGCCGCTGGGGCAGGACCCAGTAGCGCAGCTCGGAGCTGGAGTCCCACACGCGGACCTCGACCGAGTCGGGGACGTCGTAGCCGAACTCCTCCCGCAGCACGGTTCGGGGCTCGCGCACCACGCGGGCCCGGTAGGCCGGCTCCTTGTACCAGTTCGGGGGCAGGCCCAGTACCGGCCACGGATAGCATGAGCACAGCGTGCAGACGATGACGTGGTGCAGCTCGTCGGTGTCCTCGACGGCGACCATGTCCTCGCCCTGCAGGCCACCGATGCCCAGCTCGGCGCAGGCGGTGGAGGCGTTCTCGAGGAGGCGCTCGCGGAACTCCGGGTCGCTCCAGGCCTTGGCGACGACCTTCGCGCCGAGCTGGGGCCCGACCTCGTTCTCGTAGATCTCGGCGACCCGGTCGACCGCCGCGGTGGTCATCAGGCCCTTCTCGATCATCAGCGACTCGATCGCCTTGACCCGGGCGGCGATCCGCGCCTGGTGGTCGGCGTCGACCTTGTTCGCGGTGCTCATGGTGTGTGTCCTTCGCGAGGTCAGGAAGTGGCCGGGACGATGTAGGGCTCCCACACGTCGAACGTGACCGACCCGTTGGGCTCGGCAGCCTCGGCGCCCCAGAGCTCGGTGTTCGTGAACTGGACGGTGTAGACGTGCTCGGGGTCCTCGCCCAGGTTGTTGCCCGCGGTGTCCGGGTAGATCATCTCGCCGTGCGCGAGCACGATGTCCCCGGTCTTGCCGCGCACGTAGCCGGCCTTGCGGGTGTGCCCGCGCGGGGCGTCGGAGACGACGGTGACCCGGTCCCCGACGGCGAACTCCGCGGTCTTCCCGGTGTCACGGGCCGCGGTGGCCCCGGCCGGGATGACGGCCTCGATGAACGCCACGAGCTCGCCGTCGGGGTCCCGGCCCTCGGGCAGGGGCGCGTCCGGGTTGTCCAGGTAGTACCGGGTGCGCTCGTCGACCTCCGCGAGGTCCCAGTGCCCGGTCCGGATCCCGTGGTGGGTCACCGAGTGCAGCCAGTGCTCGTAGTAGGGCGAGGTCAGGTACTCGACCGGGTCCATCTGCTCCATGCCGAAGCGGAACGCGTCGACTCCGAAGAACCCGGCCTTGAACGCCAGCGGGAAGAGTGTGTGGGCGTGCTTCTCCCACTCCGCCTTCCAGACCGGCTCCTGCGCCGGGGGCGCCACGGCGCCGAGGCCGTCCCTCCCGCCGAGATCGTGGATGCCGTTCACGCGTGTCCTCCCACTGCGGTGAGTGCGGGCGGGGCGGGGAACCCGCCGACCGCCTGCTCGTAGGTGTGCGCGACACGCAACACCGTGGCGTCGTCGAAGCGCTTGCCGGCGATCATCAGCCCGGCCGGGAGCCCGCCCACCAGGCCGGTCGGCACGCTGACGGCCGGGTGCCCGCTGACGTCGAACGGCGCGCAGTTCCCGATCATGCCCAGTGCCGTGGGCAGGTAGGTCGCCAGCGGCGCGTCGAGGTCGAGCAGCGGGGTCGCGGTGAACGGCACGGTCGGCATGACCAGGACGTCGTAGGCCGACAGCGCGTCGTCGTAGGCCTTGCGCAGCTCGATCGCGAGGTTGCGGGCCATCGCGTAGTACTTCCCCCCGCCCAGCTCGAACGTGTAGCGGCCGGAGAGCCCGACCAGCTTCACCGTCTTGGACAGCTGCGCGCCCTTCGCGATCCGGTTCGCGGCGTAGTGCGCGATCAGCTCGGGGTCGTAGAGGCCCTGGGAGTTCATGCCGTAGGCATTGCCGTCGAGCATCTGGAACGCCGCCCCCTCGGTGGCGATCACGTTCCAGACGGCCATCGCGTCGGCGTGCCACGGGATCGAGACGTCCTCGGCGCTCAGACCGGCGTCGCGCAGGGTCCCGACGGCCGCACGGACGGCGTCGTCCACGACGGGGTCGCTCCCCGGGGTGCCGAACCCCTCGCCGACGACGCCGATGCGCAACCCCTCGGCCCCCTGCCCGAGCGCGGCCAAGTAGTCGAGGGGGTCGAGCGTCGTGGGCTGGCGCGGGTCCAGCCCGTCGACGCCGGCCATCACGCCCAGCATCAGCGCCGCGTCGGACACTGTGCGGGTCATCGGGCCCAGGTGGTCGATCGTCTGCTCGATCGGGAACGCGCCGGTGTAGGGCACGAGCCCGTGCGTCGGTTTGTGGCCGACCCCGCCGCAGAACGCGCTCGGCATCCGCACCGAGCCGCCCTGGTCACCGCCGACGGCGAGATCGACCACCCCGGTGACCACCAGCGCCGCGCTGCCACTGGACGAGCCGCCGGCGTTGCGGTCGGCGTCCCACGGGTTGCGCACCGGCCACGGCTGGGAGGTGAAGCTCCCGCCGGAGAAGCACAGGTCCTCGCAGACCGACTTGCCCGCGACGGTCGCGCCGGCCTCGAGGAGGCGGGTCACCACGGTCGCGTCCCGGGTCGGCACGAAGCCCTCGACCGTGCGGGAGCCGTTCGTCATCGGCACGCCGGCAACGGTGATGTTGTCCTTGATCGCGACGGTCTTGCCCGCGAGCGGCCCCTCGGCCGCGCCGGGGATCGACGTGGTCACGTACCAGGCGCCGTACGGGTTCTCCTTCGGCTCCGCCCACTCCCGGCCGGGCGCGACCGGAGCCGTGGCCGCGTAGAGTTCCTCGACGCGCTCGGACGCGGCGAGCGTGGCGGCGACGGGCGGCCCGTACTCCGCGATCTCCGCGTCGGAGAGCCCGAAATGGTGGTGTTCGTTCAGGGCGGCCAGCCGGGCGGCATCGGGGGGAGGTATCGCCACGTGTGCTCCTCGGTCGAAGGGTCCACCCGAGAAGCTAGGAGCAGGCGTGGATGGCGTCCATGTCCCTCGACGCATCGAGGAGATGTCTACCCGGCAGCACCAAGCCGATACACGTGCCCGATCGCCGCGATCCGCTCATCCACGTCCTTGGGGCACCTGGCATCCGCGGCTCCTTGACCTTGACCCTGCGTCAGGGTTGGAGCCTCGTCGCATGACGAACGACATCGCTTCTTCGGAGCGGCTCGCGCCGCCGATCGGAGGGTTCCAGGAGATCGACGGCCGCCGTGTCTTCGTGCATCGGTCGGGCAGTGGCGGACCGGCCGTCGTGTTCCTGCCGGGCGCCAGCGCGGTCGGGCTGGATTATCTCGGTGTCCAGCAAGGGGTTTCGCGGTTCACCACCGCGGTGACGTACGACCGCGGCGGCACGGGCTACAGCGATCCCCTCCCGCTGCCGCGCACCGCCGCCGCGGTCGCCACGGAACTGCACGAGCTGCTGCGCGCCCAGAACATCGCCGCGCCCTACGTGCTGGTGGCGCACTCCCTCGGCGGCTTCTACGCGCATCGGTTCGCGCAGCTGTATCCGCAGGACATGGCCGGGCTGGTCTGGCTGGACGCCTTCCACCGCGACTGGGACGACTTCATGCCTCCCACTGCGGGGCTGGCCGCGACCGAGCGGATGGGACCTGATCTGGAGCAGCTCGAACAGATGCGCCCGGCCCTGCGCGCGATGCACGCCGAGATGTACGCGGACCACCCGGAGCGCGTGCGGCAACCGCTGATCGAGGCCCATGTGAGCGACGACTGGATGCGCGTCGGCATCGCCGAGCGCACCAAGCTTGCCGACCTCGCCACCGAACTGCGAGCCGGGCCGGATATTCCCGACGTCCCGGTGGTCGCGCTCACCGTGGTGGGCGCCGACCCCGCCCAGCAGGCGCTGACGTCGGAGGAGACGTTGCAGGAGATGCACGACGGCAGGACGAGAATGGACGCGGCGCTGGTGAGCGCCGTCTCGCACGGGGAACAACGCATCCTCTCCGACACCGTGCACCACCGGCTCTGCTTCGACCGCCCCGACGCCGTGGTCCAAGCGGTTCGCGACGTCGTCGACCGGGCGTCCCGGCCCTAGACTCGGCGCGATCACGGTTCACGAAGGCCATAGGAGGACGGTGCTCACGATCGGCCAGCTCGCGGCGACCGCCGGCGTGACCGTTCGCACCGTCCGCCACTACCACCACATCGGCCTGCTGCCCGAGCCCGAGCGCGACTCCTCCGGCTACCGCCGCTACCGCGCGCAGGCGGCGGTGGATCTCATCCGGATCAGGACCCTCGCCGATACCGGTGTTCCGCTGGCCCGTGTCGACGCGCTGTTGCACGCACAGCCGACCGAGTTCGCCGCGGCCATCACCGACATCGACGCCGAGCTGCAGCGCAAGATCGACCAGCTCACCGAGTACCGCCACCGGATCGCCGACCTGGCCGGCGGCGAAAGGCTTGTCCTACCTCCCGAGGTGGTCGCCATCCTGGATCGGATGCGCGGTCTCGGAATCAGCGAACTGAGGGTACGACTCGAGCGCGACTCGTGGATCCTGATGCAGGCACTGGAACCGCACGTCATGCCGCAGCGGATACGGGACAAGAGCGCCGGCTTCGACGACCCCGAGACGACCCGCCTGTACCTCGCGTGTGATCAGTCGGTCGACTGGGACCCGCACGATCCGCGCGTGGATCAGCTCATCGACGACATGGACGCATGGGAGATCGAGCACGAACGCGACGGGAGCCGGCCGGGGTATCTGAAGCTGGTCGTCTCCCGGATCTCCGAGGCATCACCCGCATGGCAACGCATCCTCGATGCGCTCGCCCACCGTGCCCTGCGGCGCCGAGCCGCCGTCCCCGACAGCTGATCGTCGCCCCTACTGCGCCGGGCGACGATCGAGTGAACTCCTCGGTTCCGGCAGGCCGGGTCGCCTCGACGTGAACCGTGAACCGTGAACCGTGAACAAGGAGATCAGCGCAGCGTTCGTGATGTTGCCGGTCGCCACCACCAGCAGTCGGCGCGGCGACCCCGACAGCAGGTGGCCGTCCCGGAAGTCACGGTCCTTGGTAACGACAACCCGATGTTGCTCGTCGGCCAGCTCCGCTATGCGCGCATCGTTCGACCGGTTGCCGTCAGGAATTGCGCCAGCTCGGTTGGCTGAGCCTGCCCGCGTTGGCGCTGTTCGTCACCGGCGCGGTCTACGAAGCCTTCGAGATCATCTACCTCGTCCCCCTGCTGCTCGCGGGTTGATCCCGGCAATCGTCCGACCGGGTACCGCTCGGGGGATCGGAAGATGGTGCGAAATCAGAGCCGATGGCTAGGGTCCCCGGCATGAGCACCAAAGCCGACTCCCGGCTCGCCGAGTTCCTGCGGCGGGTCCTGGCGGGCGACAACGATGTCGCGCCGGCAGACGTGATCTTCGGACAGGACGTGATCACCGAGGTGCAGCAGTCGGTGGCGCAGACGTTCGCGTCCTCGGTCCGCGATATGGGCTACATCGGGCCGACGGACGGGCCGGAGGGAGACCTGCAGCGGGTGCGGGTCACCCCGCAGGGCCAGGAGTGGCTCGACGGGTACGACCAGAACCCTCCGACACTCCATCCGCGGTTCTCGTCGTAGAGCGCCGGACCCGCCGGTTCCGACACATCGGCCGCGGATCGTCAGCGCCTCCCACACGTCGGTCACGCGTTGTCGGGCAGGACCTCCTCGGAGGCGGGCAGGACCTCCTCGGAGGTCTGGAGCACACGGTGCAGGACGGGCGACTCGTCGTCGCGGCGCCAGGCGAGCAAGACGTCGATCGTCGGCAGCGGGTCGGCGATCTCGCGGACGCGGACGCCGTCGAGTGGCAGGTGGGCGACGGCGCTGTCGGTCGTGAAGTGCAGACCCACACCGGCCGACACCAGCGCCATGCACGTCCAGGAGTCGGGTGCGGTCTGGGCGAACCGCGGGGCGAAACCGGCGCCCTGACACTGCTCGACGAGCGTCGCCCGGACCGCCGACCCGAACGACTCCGGGAACGCCACGAACGGCTCGTCACGCAGGTCGCCGATCGTGACCTCGCGTGCCTCGGCGAGCCGGTGTCCGGCGGGTACGGCCACGACGCACCGCTCGCGGGACACGCTGCGGCTGGCCACGCCCGCGGGCGGTGTCACGAACCGGGCCAGCGCCAGGTCGGACTCGCCGGCGAGCAGCTCGGTGATCGCCGTCGTGCCGTAGCGGCCGGGTAGGAACTCCAGGTCGACGAGGGGATGCCGCTCGCGGACGGCCCGGGCGAGCTGCCCGACCGCGGCATGGGCCGAGGGGCCGGCGAAGGAGATGCGCACCCGTCCACTGCGGCCGTCCCGGGCCGCGGCGACCGCGGCCCGGGCTTCCTCCGCCAGGGTCAGCATGGCCCGCGCGTGCGACAGCAGGGCTGTGCCGGCCGGGGTCAGCTCGACCGTGCGGGTGGTGCGGCGGAAGACGTCGGCACCGAGCTCGGTCTCCAGTGCCCGCACGGTGCGGCTCAGGTGCGGCTGCGCGAGGTGCAGCCGCTCCGCGGCACGCCCGAAGTGCAGCTCCTCCGCGACGGCGACGAAGACCTGCAACCTCTGTGTGTCCACCCTCGGCCCCCACTGATGCGTAGACCGCAACAGTATCGGGCGGATTGGTATTGGACGGATGATGGATCGCCGACGATCATTGTCCGATGAGCCAGACAGTGCCGTCGACGTCCGAGGTGTCCGCCGAGGACTTCGAGTTCATCCGCCAGCAGGTCCACAGCTTCATCCGCAACGACGTCGTCCCGCGCGAGAACGAGATCATGCGCACCGACCGGATCCCGGACGACCTGCGCGCGGCGGCGGCGGAGATGGGTCTGTTCGGCTACGCGATCCCGTCGGAGTGGGGCGGCATCGGGCTCGACCTCACCCAGGACGTCGAGCTCGCCATGGAGTTCGGCTACACCGCGCTGTCGCTGCGCTCGATGTTCGGGACCAACAACGGCATCGCCGGGCAGGTCCTCGTCGGCTTCGGCACCGACGCCCAGCGCAAGCAGTGGCTCGAACGGATCGCCTCCGGCGAGGTGGTCGCCTCGTTCGCCCTCACCGAGCCCGGCGCCGGGTCGAACCCCGCCGGCCTCCGCACCCGTGCCCGCCGCGACGGGCCCGCCGACGACGCGGACTGGGTCATCGACGGCCAGAAGCAGTACATCACCAACGCCCCGCTGGCCGACCTGTTCGTCGTCTTCGCCCGCACCGCCGACCCGCAGCCCGGCAACCCCGGCATCGCGGTCTTCCTCGTCCCGGCCGACACGCCCGGCATCACGGTCGGACCGAAGGACGCCAAGATGGGACAGGAGGGCGCCTCCACCTCCGACGTGGCTTTCGACGGTGTCCGGGTGCCCGCCGGCGCCCTGGTCGGCGGCGAGGAGGCGGCCGGCTACAAGGCGGCGATGACCTCCCTGGCCCGAGGACGCGTGCACATCGCGGCGCTGTCGGTCGGCACCGCCCAGCGCGCCCTCGACGAGTCGGTCTCCTACGCCGCGCAGAACACCCAGGGCGGGCAGCGGATCGGGGACTTCCAGCTGGTCCAGGCCCACCTCGCGGACATGGCGACCGGGGTGCTCGCCGGGCGGGCCATGGTGCGCGAGACCGCCCGCGCCTACGTCGAGGGCACCGACCGCCGGATCGCCCCGTCGGCGGTGAAGCTGTTCTGCACCGAGATGGTCGGCAAGGTCGCCGACCTCGCCGTCCAGGTGCACGGCGGCGCCGGCTACATGCGCGAGATCCCCGTCGAGCGGATCTACCGCGACGTCCGCCTCCTGCGGCTCTACGAGGGCACCAGCGAGATCCAGCGCCTCATCGTCGGTGGCGGACTCGTCCGGGCGGCGGTGGCGCAGCAGTGACCGACCCCGACAACCTGCCCCTGGCCGGGGTCACCGTCGTCTCCCTCGAGCAGGCCGTGGCCGGACCCATCGCGACCCGGCACCTCGCCGACCTCGGCGCCCGGGTGATCAAAGTCGAGCGGCCCGGCGAGGGTGACTTCGCCCGCCGCTACGACGACGCGGTGCACGGGCTGGCCACCCACTTCGTCTGGCTCAACCGCGGCAAGGAGTCCCTCGCCGTCGAACTCAAGTCCGAGCACGGGCTCCGGGCCGTCCGGGCGCTGATCTCCCGCGCCGACGTGTTCCTGCACAACACCGCACCCGGCGTCGTCGACCGCCTCGGGCTGGACGGGGAGACCCTGCGCGCCGACGACCCGCGACTGGTCGTCGTCAACATCTCCGGCTACGGCACCAGCGGCCCACGCACGAACCGCAAGGCCTACGACATGCTCGTCCAGGCCGCGTCGGGGATGGTGGCCGTCACCGGCACGCCCGAGACACAGACGAAGGCCGGCGTCCCCAACGCCGACATCGCCGCCGGCCTCTACGCCACCACCTCCGTGCTGAGCGCCCTGTTCCGGCGCGAACGCACCGGCCAGGGCGCGGTCGTCGACGTGTCGATGTTCGACTCGGCGGTCGAGTGGATGGGGCACCCGCTCTACATGCAGCTCTACGGGCGGTGGACGACGGCGGACCTGGACGACCGGCTCGCCGACGTCCGACCCCATGAAGGCCGAGCTCGGGCTGTCCGACGACGCCCCGATACCCCGTGTGCAGGAACCGTCCGATGCCTGAGTTCGCGCGAGTACCCACTCCCCGGGCAAGGGGGTGACCGGGGCAGAGGCCGAGCGGCTCGGCATGGTCGCCTCCTTCGTGGTGTGGCCGAGCCGCAGCGCCGAGACGAGGAAGAAGACTCCGCCGAGGGCGGCGTGGAAGAACCCGGTGCCGGCGATCACGGAGAGGTATCGCTTCCGCGAGCCGCCGGAGCGCACATCTCCCCGCGCGCACGCTCGACGGCGTCGACGATGCCCTGGTAGCCGGTGCACCGGCAGATGTTTCCCGACATCTCGGCGCGGATGGTCTCGCGGTCGGCGTCGGGCTTCGTGTCGAGCAGGTGACAGGCCGACATCAGCATCCCCGGTGTGCAGAAGCCGCACTGCAGTCCGTGGCAGGCCACGAACGCTTCCTGCACGGGGTGCAGCTCGCCGTCGGTGCCCTGCAGTCCCTCGACGGTGCTGACGGAGGCCCCGTCGACCTGGACGGCGAACATCAGGCACGCCCGGGCCGGTTCGCCGTCGACGAGGATCGTGCAGGCACCGCAGACACCGTGCTCGCAGCCGAGGTGGGTTCCGGTCAGGCCGCAGTCCTCGCGGAGCGCGTCGGCCAGGGTGCGGCGGGGTTCGACGTCGAGCTCGGCCCGCTCGCCGTTGACACTGAAGCTGATCTTCATCGGCTCTGCTCCTGCTCGGACTCGAACTGCGCGAGCGCGCGGCGGGTCATCTCGGCGGCGATCGCGCGGCGGAACTCGACCGAGCCGTGCAGGTCCGCGGTCGGCTCGATCTCCTCGGCGACGATGCGCGCGATCTCGGTGGCGGGCTGCCCGTCGGACAGTGCCTGCTCGGCGGTGGTGGCGCGCTGTGGGACCGACGCGACTCCGCCGAAGGTGATGCGTGGCCGGCCGCGCACCTCGGTGACGATCGCGGTCACGAGGGCGAAGTCGCCGTGCCGGCGGGCGAACTCGGCGAAGCCCCACCGGGCCGGCTGCGGGAACCGGACCGCGGTGATCATCTCGTCCTCGTCGAGGGAGGTCATCAGCGCGCTGACGAACAGTTCCTCGGCGTCGACGTCGCGAGATCCGTGCGGGCCCGCGACGGTGACCGACGCGCCGGTCGCGACGGCGACGACGGGCAGCTCGGCCGAGGGGTCGGCGTGGGCGATGCTGCCGCCGGTCGTCCCGCGGGACCTGATCGCGGTGTGGCCGATCCAGCGGGCGGCCTCGGCCAACAGCGGATGCCGGGTCTGCTCGACGAGTCGGCTGTGTCGCACGGTGGCGCCGACCTCGACGGTGTCGTCGTCTATCCGGTGGATCGACGACAGGCCCGGGACGCGGTTGACGTCGACGAGCACAGCGGGGCGGGCCATCCGGAGCGCGAGCACGGGGACGAGACTCTGCCCTCCGGCGAGGATCTTGCCCTCGCCGTCGGCCTCGCCGAGGACCTTGACGGTCTCCTCGACGCTGCTCGCGCGGACGTAGTCGAACGGGGCGCACTTCATGCGCTCATCTCCCTCGGAACACCGGCGAGCGCTTCTCCGTGCGGGAGAGGCGCCCTTCGGCGAAGTCGTCGCTGGCCCAGCAGGCCTCGAATGCGGCGTCCAGATGCTTGGCGACGTCGTCGTCGAGTTCGGGCTCGAACACCTCGTTGAGCACGCGTTTCGAGTAGCCGACGGTCAGTGGCGCCAGATCGGTCATGCCGGCGGCCCAGTCGATGGCGTCGTGGAGTGTGCCCGGGCGGTCGGCCAGTCCGCAGGCCAGCGCGGTGTCGGCGTCGATCGGGTCGCAGGCCAGCAGCATCCGGCGTGCGGTGCCATTGCCGGCGAGCAGCGCGAGCCGCCGGATGGTCCAGGGGTCGACGGCCAGCCCGATGCGGGCTGTGGGGACGGCGAACCGGGCCGCCGGGCCGGTGACCCGGAAGTCGGCCGCGATCGCCAGCTGGGTGCCGGCTCCGATCGCGGCACCGCGCACGGCGGCCACGACCGGAACCGGGGCGTCGGTGACGGTGACGGTGACGGTGACGGTGACGGTGACGGTGTGCAGCATCCTGTATAGCGCGGTGCGGAACTGTGTTTGTCCGGCCGGTCGAGCGTGAGCACGGCGACGCGGCCGTGCCAGGACAGTTCGATCATCGCTGGAGCTCCTTCCAGACGCGGGCCGGGCTGACCGGCAGCTCGTCGACGTCGATCCCCAGCGCGTCGCGCAGCGCCCCGGCGAAGACCGCGTTGGGGCCGAGAGTTCCGCCCTCACCCACCCCGCGGACCCCGAGCGGGTTCGACGCGGGCCGGGAGACGTGGCCGATGACCATGTCGGGCACATCGGCGCTGGTGGGCATGAGGTAGTCGAGCAGGGTTCCGGTTGAGAGGTTGCCGGCGTCGTCGTAGACGAGGTGCTCGTAGAGCGCACCGCCGATGCCCTGGGCGATCGCCCCGGCGATCTGGCCGTCGACGATCTGCGGGTGCATCGCTCGTCCGGCGTCCTCGACGCAGACATAGGACAGGATCCGCAGCTCGCCGGTGGCCCGGTCGACCTCGACGGCGGCGACCTGCGCCCCGGCCGCGAACGCGCCCCGGATCGGGTCGTAGAACGTCGTCGCGTCCAGTCCCGGGTCGATCCCGTCCGGGAGGCGGTTCGACTCCAGGTAGGCGACCCGCGCGACCTCGGCGACAGTGATCTGCATCTTCGGGTCGCCGACGACGTAGATCTCGCCGTCCTCGATCCGCAGGTCGGCTTCGGCGGCCTCGATCAGCCCGGCGGCGAGCGTGAGGACCTTCTGCTTCACCGCGACGCCGGTGTTGTGCGCGGCTCCGCCGCCGATCACGGCCTGCCGGGAGGAGAACGCGCCGAAGCCCCACAGCGACTCGTCGGTGTCGCCGATCCGGACGTCGACGTCCTCGTAGCGGACCCCGACGGCGTCGGCGACGATCTGGGCGACCGTGGTCTCGAGGCCCTGGCCCTGTGAGGTGACCCCGGACAGGACGGTGACCCGGCCGTCCGGGTTGATCCGCACGGTGCAGGCGTCGTGGCCGGTCCGGAACGGCATCCGCGGGCCGGCGCTGGCGGCCCGGCCCAGGCCGGTGAGCTCGTTGTAGACCGCGACCCCGATCCCGATCGGGGACTCGCCGGTCTCCCGGCGACGGCGCTGCTCGGCACGCACGGCGTCGTAGTCCAGCGCTGCGAGTGCCTTGTCGAGGCATTCGCCGTAGTGGCCGGAGTCGTCGACCAGCCGGGACGGCATCTTGTACGGGATGTCGTCGGGGGTGATGACGTTGCGGCGGCGGATCTCGATCGCGTCGATGCCTAGCTGCGCGGCCGCGGCGTCGAACATCGTCTCCATCGCGAACACGCTCGCCGGGCGCGCGACGCCCCGGTAGGGCCCGGAGGGTGCGGTGTTGGTCGCGACCCCGCGCACGGTGCAGCGGTAGTTGTCCAGCTTGTAGGGCCCGCTGAGCAGGCCACCGGCCATCAGCGGCTCAATGCCCGCCGTCCACGGATACACCGAGTAGGCGCCGACATTGCAGGTCACGTCCGCGTCGACGGCCAGGAGCGTGCCCTCGGCGTCGAAGCCCGCCTTCATCAGGTACCGGTGGTCGCGGGCGTGGGTGGCGGCGAGCAGGTGCTCGGCCCGGTCCTCGACCCACTTGAGCGGGATCCCCGGCATCTCGCGGGCCATCAGGCACAGCGCGAGGTCCTCCGGGTAGAGCACGGATTTCACCCCGAACCCGCCGCCCACGTCGGGGGCGATCACCCGGACCTTGCCCTCGGGCAGGCCCATCAGTTCGGCGATCATGTTGCGGGCGATGTGCGGGACCTGGGTGCCGTTCCAGAACGTCAGCTTCCCGTCCGCGGCGTCCCACACAGCGACCCCGGCCCGGCACTCCATCGGATTGCCCGCGTGCCGGTTGGTGATCAGCTCCCGCTCGACGACCAGAGCGGCGGAGGCCAGGACGTCGTCGACGTCGCCGGCGTCGAAGGTCCGCTGGAGCAAGACGTTGTCCGGCGCCTCGGCGTGTACCGGTTCGGACGGCGCCGACCAGGCGCAGACCGTCGGTGCCAGCGGCTCGTAGTCCATCGTGACCAGTTCCAGGCCGTCCTCGGCCCGGTACCGGTCCCCGGCGACGACGGCGACCACCGCCTCGCCGGCGAACCGGACCTTCTCGTGGGCCAGGACCGGCTGGACCGTCTCGACGTAGGAGGGCAGCGCCGACTGCGCCCGCAGCTCGACGTGGGCGAAGTCGGCACCGGTGAAGACGCGGAACCCGGCGTCGCGGGCGGCCGCGGTGTCGGTACCGGTGATCCGGGCGTGGCCGTACGGGCTGCGCAGGAACGCGACGTGCCGCATCCGCGGCAGCTCGACGTCGGTCACGAACCGGCCGTGCCCGGTGATCAGCCGCTGGTCCTCCTTGCGCCGGACGTTGCGGCCCAGCGAGCCCGCGCCGGAAGGGGCGGCGGCCTCGACGCCCACGCTGTCCTCGTCGACCACGGTGTCCTCACTCATCTGTCCTCCTCGATGCAGGGTGCCGGATGCCGATCAGGGCATCGCGTAGCCGCCGTTGACGGACACGACCTGCCCGGTCGTCCAGGACGACAGCGGTGAGGCGAGCAGCAGCACCATCGGGGTGATGTCGTCGGGGTGACCGAACCGGCGCAGCGGGTAGGCGGAGAGGATCTTCTTCATCTGCTCCGCCTCGGGGGTGCCGGCGTGGGCGTCGAAGTTGTCGGTGCGGACCAGAGCCAGCGACACGGCGTTCGCGCGGATCTTGTACCGGGCCAGTTCCTTGGCCAGCGACCGGGTCAGGCCGACGGTCGTGGAGCGTGCGGTCGCGGTCACCAGCAGCCCGGACTCCCCCACCCGTCCGGAGTCGCCCATCAGGTTCACGATCGACCCGGTCTCGCGCTCGGCCATCCGCTTGGCCACGGCGTGGGTGAGCTGCAGGGTGCCGGTGACCGTCACGTCGACCTGCGGGGCCCAGTCCTCGGGGCTGGAGTCCAGGAAACGCTGCTTCTTGGTGACCGCGGAGTTGTTGACCAGGACGCCGATCGGGCCGAGCTCGGTCTCGGTGCGCTCGACGAGGCCGGCGACCGCGTCGGCGTCGCGCAGGTCCCCGCCGACGGCGATGGACCGGACACCGAGCTCGGCGGCCTCGGCGGCGGTCTTCTCGGCCCCGTCGCCGGAGGAGTTGAAGTGGAAGGCGACGTTGGCGCCCTCCCGGGCGAACCCGAGGCCGAGGGCGCGGCCCAGACCCTGGCCGGCGCCGGTGACCAGGACGTTCGTCCCCGTGAGCTGAAGATCCATGAGGTGCTCCTAGACGATCTGCTGGAAGGTGCGGTTGCCGAAGGCGGTGACGATCCGGCCGAACCGCAGCCCGGGAAAGTGGGCGCCGACAACGAGATCGGTGGAGTCCGCGACCTCGTCGGCGATGGCGTTGCGGACCGCGCTCGCGGCGACCGGGTCGACGTCGAAGACCGCCTCCCAGTCGCGCTCGTGCAGCTCGACGACGGAGTGGACGACGTCGCCGAGCAGCAGGGCGCGCTCGTCGCCCTCGGCCACGACGAACACGGTCGACCCCGGGGTGTGGCCCGGGGTGTGCCGGGTGCTGAGGCCGGGCGCGAGCACGGTGTCGGCGTCGAAGGTCTCGAGGCGCTCGGTCAGGGGCGCGAGCTTGCGGACCGCGCCCGGCTCGGCGTCCGGGGAGTCGACGAAGTGCGCCCAGTCCGCGGAGTGGGCCCGGTAGGTCGCGTGCGGGAAGACGACCACGCCCTTCTTCGTCGCCCAGCCCACGTGGTCGAAGTGCAGGTGGGTGAACACGACGTCGGTGACATCCTCCGGGCCGACGCCGTGCCCGCGCAGGGACTCGAGGAACCGGCCGCCGGCGTACGTGCCGTTATCGATGGTGCCGACCCCGGCGTCGACGAGGACCGTCCGGTCGCCGGTGCGGACCAGGAACCCGCCGAGGTCGAGGTGCAGGATCCCGTGGTCGTCGAGCTGGTCGCCGTGACAGGCCCAGGCATCCGGGACGCCCGGGCGGGTCAGCACCTCGCCGGCGGGTTCCCGTCCGGTCCCGTCGAGGACGGGAAGGATCTCGATCCTGCCGATCTTCATGCGCCGTCACCGCCCGGGGTGAGCAGGGTGCGGACCCCGCGGCCCGCCTCGAGCTCGGCGAGGGCGTCGTCGACCGACTCGAGCCGGCCGTGGCCGGTGACCAGGCCCCGGAGGTCGAGCTGCCCGGTGCGGACCCAGTCGAAGAACCGGGGCATCTCGGTCGCCGCGTCGACCGAACCAGCGACACAACCGCGCAGGGTGCGGGCGAAGTGGAACAGCTCGAGGGCGGAGAACGAGACCATGTCGTCCTTCGCGCCGATCCCGACGACGGTGGCCGTCCCGCCCTTGCGGGTGAGCGACCACATGTCCCGGATCGTGCGCGACGAGCCCACGCAGTCGAAGGCGTGGTCGGCCCCCCGGCCCGCGGTCAGCGACCGGACGGCCTTCTTGGTTCCCTCGTCGGCCGGGACGAAGTGGGTCGCCCCCGCGGCGGAGGCGGGCTCGGCCTTGTCCGGGTTGCGGTCCACCGCGACGATCGTCTCGGCTCCGGCCAGACGTGCGCCCTGCAGCACCGACAGCCCGACCCCGCCGAGGCCGATGACCAGCACCGACGAGCCCTGCTCGACGCCGGCGGTGTGGGTCACCGCGCCGACCCCGGTGGTGACCGCGCACCCGAGGAGCGCGGCGTCGA
This sequence comes from Pseudonocardia sp., assembly GCA_030451825.1. GTDB lineage: Bacteria > Actinomycetota > Actinomycetes > Mycobacteriales > Pseudonocardiaceae > Pseudonocardia. The sequence goes on from JAKDNL010000038.1 coordinate 15,265, forward strand.
CGGTGTCGATGTCGTCCGGGACCGGTACGACCGCGGCGCGGGGCAGCACGGTCTGCTCGGCGAACGAGCCGACGGTCAGACCCGGGTAGACCGGCAGGTCGTCCTCGGTCAGCGCGTAGGGCTCCCCCGCCCGCGACGAGCCGCTCTCGCACAGGTGCGGCTGCCCGTGCGTGCAGGCGAAGCACGCCCGGCACGGGGTGATCCAGAGCAGGATGACCCGCTGGCCTTCGGCCAGGTCGGTGACCGCGGAACCGGTCTCGACGACGGTGCCGCAGGCCTCGTGTCCGAGGACGGCGGGCAACGGCTGGCCGAGTGTGCCGTTGGCCAGCGAGAGGTCGGAATGGCAGACACCGGTCCGGTCGATGCGCACCCGGACGTCCCCGCGCCCGACCGCGCGCAGCCGGATCGTCTCGACGGCCATCGGTGTGCCGACCTCGCGGAGCACCGCGGCGCGCGTGTGGTGCGGGAACTCGGTGTCGGCCTGCCCGGCCGTGACGCTCTGGACGCTCATCGTTGCACCGCCTTGGTCTCGCAGACGTCGGCGATGCCGTGCTCACCGATCTCGCGTCCGACGCCGGACTGCTTGTAACCGCCGAACGGTGCTCCCGGGTTGAAGTCGCCGCCGTTGACGTCGACCTGGCCGGTGCGCAGCCTGCCGGCGACGGCGAGCGCGGTGTCGTCGCCGCCCCATACCGCGCCGCCGAGGCCGTAGATGCTGTTGTTGGCGATGGCGACGGCGTGGTCGTCGGAGTCCGCGGCGAGGATCGACAGCACCGGGCCGAAGACCTCCTCCTGCGCGAGGCGCGACCCCGGGTCGACCCGGGAGATCACGGTCGGGACGATCCAGTGACCCCGATCCGGCAGGTCGACGTCGCCGGTCACCGTGATCGCCTGGTCGCCGCCCGCACCGGGCGCGAGGAACGACTCGACCTCCTTGCGCTGACCGGCGGAGATCAGCGGACCGAGCCGGCCACCCGGGGTGTACTTGGCTGCCGCCGCGGCGGCGAGCTGCTCGACCTCGGCGAGCCGGTCCCGGGGCACGATCAGGCGGGACAGCGCCGTGCAGGTCTGGCCCCCGTTGAGGAAGCAGTTCGCGACGGTCACCTTGACCGCCGTCGCCAGCTGCGCGTCGGTCGCATCGGCCAGGACGACGCTGGCGGACTTGCCGCCGAGCTCCAGGGTGACGCGCTTGACGGTCTCTGCGGCGGCCGCGGCGATGGTCCGGCCGACCGGGGTCGAGCCGGTGAACGACACCTGGTCGACCTCGCGGTGCCGGGTGAGGAGGTCCCCGACGACCCGGCCGCTTCCCGGCACGAGGTTGAACACGCCCGGCGGGAGACCGGCGTCGTCGAAGGCGCGGGCCAGGGCGAAGGCGGCCAGCGGGGTCAGGCCGGCCGGCTTGAGCACCACGGTCGCACCGGCGGCCAGCGCGGGGACGACCTTCACCACGACCTGGTGCAGGGGCAGGTTCCACGGCGTGATCGCGCCGACGACGCCGACCGGCTCGCGCAGCACGATCGAGTTTCCGAGCTCGCTGCGGAATGGGAACCGCTCGAGTGCCTCGACGGTGGCGTCGATGACGGCGATCGGGGTGTCGACGTGCAGCGCGCGGGCCAGTTTCGGGGGTGAGCCCTGCTCCCGGTTGATGATCGTCGCGAGCTCGTCGGCCCGCTCGGCGAGGATGTCCCGGGCGCGGCGCAGCACGGCGGCCCGCTCGCTCACCGGCGTCGCCGCCCACCCGTCGAACGCGGCGCGTGCCGCGGCGATCGCCGCCTCGACGTCCTCGACCGAGGCCTGCGTGACCACGGCGGTGGTCTCCTGCGTGGCGGGGTTCTCGACCTCGAGGTCGGCGGCGCGGCCGACGGTCCACCGCCCGCCGATGTAGAAGTGGGGCTCGCGCAGGACGTCCTGCGTGGCGGTGTCGGTCATCGGTCTCCCTCCCGAGAGTTGGTGTGGGCGCCGGGCAGGACGAGTTGGAGGACCAGCGATCCCGCCTGTCCGGCACCGTGTGCCGGGCCCGGGCGCCGCCGGGCGCGGCCGACGATCAGGCCGAGCGCGAGCCCGAGCAGGGCCGTGCCGACCGGCAGGGCGTGCCGCCGGGCGAGTGCCCAGACGACGCCGCCACTGGTGGCGAGGAGGTCGAGCGGTTCGGGCTCCTCGGCGCTCAGCTGCTCCGCCGCCGCGCCCCGGCCGGTCGCGGCCGGCGCACCTGCGCCGGCGGCACCGGGAGCGCCGCCCTCGGCCATCTCCGCTTCGAGCCGGCGCGCGAACTGACCGATCAGCTTGCTGCTGACGTCGGAGATCACTCCGCGGCCGAACTGCGCGACCCGTCCGGCGAGATCGAGGTCGGTCATGACGACGACCTCGGTGCCGGAGCCCTGCTCGCGCAGCTGGATGTCGATCGTCGCCGCGGCGTTGCCCTGGCCCCCGACATCGCGGCCCTCGGCCCGGATGACGGCGTGGTGCTTGTCGTCGTCTCGCTCGGTGAAGCGGGCGACCCCTTCGTACCGGGCGGTCACCGGCCCGACCTTCACCGCGACGGCACCGCGGTAGTCCTCGCCCTCGACACCCAGCATCGTCGCGCCGGGCAGGCACGGGGCCACCCGTTCGAGATCGGTGATCACCGCCCAGGCCCGGTCCACGGGCTCGGAGACGGTGAACGTGTGCGTCAACTCCATCGCGCACTCCTTACTAACTAACGCTCTTTAGTTACTGTAGGCCATGGTTGTCGCCGGGCCAACCCGGCGCGGGTCACTGTGACGGGGGCGTCACGCTTCGAGTTGCTGCTGCAGCTGGAAGCGGAGGATCTTGCCGGAGCCGGTGCGCGGGATCACCTGGCATTCGACGAGTCGGTCGGGGATCTTGAACGACGAGAGCCGCTCGCGGGCCGAGGCCAGGACCGCGGCGTGGTCGAGCGGGCCCGGGCCGGTGGGCACCACGAACGCGACCGGTACCTCGCCGAGGTGCTGGTGCGGGACCCCGACGACCGCGACGTCGCGCACACCCTCGGCGCCGGCCAGTGCCTCCTCGACCTCGGCGGGGTAGATGTTCTCCCCACCCCTGATGATCAGTTCCTTGGTCCGGCCGCTGATCCTCAGGTAGCCGTTGGCGTCGCGCCGGCCCAGGTCACCGGTGCGGTACCAGCCGTCCACGAGCACGGCGGCGGTCGCATAGGGGAGATTGTGGTAGCCGGGAGTGACGTTCGGTCCTTGCACCCACAGCTCGCCCTCCTCCTCCGGGCCCACGTCGTCGGCCGTGGCCGGGTCGACGAGGCGGACGGTCAGACCGGGCAGCGGCAACCCGCAGGAGCCCATGACGCGGCTGCCGGTCGGCCAGTTCATCGTGACCATGGTCGAGGTCTCGGTGATCCCGTAGCCGTCGAGCAGCGGGACGCCGAACGCGGCCTCGAACTTCTCATTGACCGAGGCCTGCAGGATGGCGCCCGCGGACATGCAGACCCGCAGGGCCGGGGCGTCGAATCCCTGGTCGCCGACCCGGTCGAGCAGGTAGTGGAACATCGTCGGGACGCCCGGGAAGACGGTCACGTCGCCCTCGGGGCCGCCGGCGAACCGCGAGGCGGTGTCGGACACCGAGAAGCGCGGCAGGATCCGCTCGCTCGCGCCGACCGCGAACACCCCGAGCACGCACAGCACGAGCGCGTAGGAGTGGAACAACGGCAGCGCGCTCAGGACGACGTCGTCCGGGCCGAGACCCGCGATCGGCGCCCAGCAGGCCGCGACCACCCAGAAGCATCCGCGCTGGGTAAGATAGACACCCTTCGGTCGTCCGGTGGTCCCCGATGTGTAGAGCATCCAGGCGACGTCGTCGAGACCGAGGCAGTCCCGCGGCGGCTGCGCGGCGTCGGCGCCGATCAGGTCGGCGTAGGCGATCTCCCCCTCGCCTGCCGCGCCGCCCACCACGATCACCGCGAGCGGGCCGGCACCGGCCGCGAGCTCCCGCACCGCGGGCAGGTGCTCGTGATCGGTGACGACGACCCGGGAACCGCTGTCGGACAGGATGTGGCCGACCTCGACCGGAGCGGCCTGCGGGTTCGCACACACGGCGACGGCACCGGAGCGCGGGATCGCCAGATAGGACTCGGCGACCTCGACCCGGTTGTCCAGGTAGAGCAGGACCCGATCGCCGCGCTCGATCCCGAGCCGCTGGAGGTGCCCCGCCAGCCGGGCGGTCGTGCGGGCCAGGTCGCCGTAGGTGATCGTGCGGTCGTCGTCGATGAAGGCCACTCGATCCGGCCGGGCGGTCTCGTGCGCCGTCATCAGCTCCGGCACGGTGGCGATGTACTCGGTTCTCAGCACCGCTGCTCCTTCCTCGGAGGGGTTTCCCGGCCCGCTCGTGTACCGGCGCCGGGGCCATTTGGTCAGTGGGAGATGGGGGCCTGCTCGGATCCGATCCCGGTCTGGGAGCGCACCTGCAGCTCGTCGAAGGAGCGCTCGGCGCCCCGCTCGGGGGACAGGACGGTGCCGATCCAGCACGCCAGGAAGCCGATCGGGATCGCGAGCAGGGTCGGGTACTCGATCGGGTAGGGCGCGGACTCGGCACCACCGGGCCATACCGACGGACCCAGGAGGATGCAGACGATCGACGTCACCAGGCCGGCGACGATCCCGGCGATCGCGCCGGTCGTGGTGAACCGGCGCCAGGTCAGCGCGAGCAGCAGCGCCGGGAAGTTCGCGCCCGCCGCGACCGACAGGGCCAGCCCCACCAGGAACGCCACATTGAACCCCGGCCCCATCCCCAGCGTGATGACGATCGCGACCAGGCCGATCACGGCGGCGGCGATCCGCGCGACCCGCGTCTCCGAGGTCCTCATCCGGCCGCGGTGGATGACGTTCGCCCACAGGTCGTGCGCCACGGCGCCCGACGCCGACAGGACCAGGCCCGCGACGACGGCGAGGATGGTGGCGAAGGCGACCGCCGAGACGAACGCGACGAACAGGTCCCCGCCGACCGTTCCCGGCCCGCCGCCCAGGTGCTCGGCGAGCAGCGGGGCGGCGAGGTTGCCGCTCTTGCCCACGGCGTCGGAGGCCTCGGCGGGCAGCACGGCGCGAGCCCCGAACCCGATCACCGCGGTCATCACGAAGAACACGCCGATCAGCGCCGTCGCCCATCCCGCGGAGCTGCGGGCCTGCTTCGCATCGGGGACGGTGAAGAACCGGATGAGGATGTGCGGCAGCGCCGCCGTACCGATGGCGAACGCCAGGGCCACCGACACGGTGTCGAGGAACGACCGGCCGGAGCCCCCCGGCGAGAGGTAGGCGTCGCCCGCCGGGCTGTTTGCCGCCGCGGTCGTGAACAGCGTGCCCAGGTCGAAGCCGACCTGGGCCAGGACGCCGATGGTCAGGGCGGCGCCGGCGACGAGGAGCAGCGCCGCCTTGATGATCTGCACCCAGGTCGTGGCGAGCATGCCGCCGAAGACGACGTAGGCGAGCATGGCGAGCCCGGTCAGCACCACGGCAGGGGCGAAGGACAGCCCGGTCAGCGCCCGGATCAGCACTCCCGCCCCGACCAGCTGGGCAACCAGGTAGATCACCGCGACCAGCACCGTCGAGGCCGCCGTCGCGGCCCGGACCGGACGCTCGCGCAGCCGGAACGACAGCACGTCGGCGACGGTGAACCGGCCCGCGTTGCGCATCCGCTCGGCGAACAGCAGCAGGATCAGCACGAAGGCGACCAGGGTGACCGCCGGCATGATCCAGCCGTCGAAGCCGGACAGATACATCAGCCCGGTGAAGCCGAGGAACGTCGCCGCCGACATCAGGTCACCGGCGATGACCAGCCCGTTGCGCGGGCCGGAGATGCCACGGCCCGCGGCGAAGAAGTCGGTCGCCGAGCGGGTCCGCCGCGAGGCCCACACCGTCACCACCAGGGTCACCCCGACGATCAGAGCGAAGGCGATCAGGCGGGTGGCGTTCACCGGGCGACCTCCGGTGCCGCGCCGGCCGCCGCCAGCTCTGCTCGATCCGGGACCACCGGCGGTTCGACAACCGCAGATACCCCCAGGTCAGCGACCACGCCAGCACGAACTGGCTCAGGCCCAGCAGGAAGCCGACGGTCATGCCTGCGACCACGACGGTCCCGGCCACCGCTGGCGCAACACCGATGACGGCCAGGAATATCGCAAACCACGAGAGCAGCGCGGCGCTCGCGTACCGCACGAACCGGCCGCGCTGCGCGACCAGCTGCTGGAAGGGGGCGGACCGCTGGAGTGCTGCCCAGTCCGGGGCGTCGGAGCTCATCGTCGAGACCTTCCGTCCGGCGTTAGACTAGCTAACGCTCATAAGTTGAGTGTCGACAAACTAGACACCCGCACCGGGTTCTGGCAATGCTCCACTCGGCCCTATCGCTGCTCTCGGCCTGTGGATCTGCGGCGCAGCCGGCCGATTCGAGAGATGTGACGCTGCGAGCGGAGCGACGCGACAACCGAGCGGAAACTAGCTAGCGTTAGCATGTACCGGCGCGAAACTCGTCCGGTCGGTCGTTCTAAGGTGGAGGACGTGGCCCCAACCGATATCTGTGACGGTGGACCGCGGACGCAGCGGGCAGCCGTCACCACCGGGTCGGTCCTGGACGCGGCGCTGACGCTGTTCGCCGAACGCGGCTACCACGGCACCGCGGTCAGTCAGATCGCCGCAGCGCTCGGGGTGCGGACGCCGAGCCTGTACAACCACATGACGTCCAAGCAGGAGCTGCTGGAGACGATCGTGCGCCGGACGCTCGACGACGTACACGCCGAGTTCGACGACGCCGTCGCCGGCCTCGACGCGCCCGCCGACCAGCTGCGTGCCGCGGTCCGCGTCTACGCGCGCCGCCACGCCACGCACCGGCGCGAGGCACTGATCGTCAACCGGGACACCACGAGCCTGGCCGAGCCGGCACTGAGCCGGATGCGTCAACGCCGTCGCGACCACGAGACCGCCACCCGGGCCGTGATCTCCCGCGGCATCGAGGACGGCTCGTTCTCCGTCGGCAATGCCGGCCTGGCTTCCTTCGCGATCCTGGAGATGAGCGTCAGCATCGCCCGCTGGTTCCGGGAAGACGGCCCCCGGACCGCCGAGCAGGTCGCCGACGAATACGCGGAGTTCGCCCTCCGGGTTGTGAGGTACCGCCCGTGACCACTGTGCGGGAGAGCGTCAGCAACGCGGCAGTCGTCGACACCGCGCTGACCCTGTTCGCCGAGCGTGGCTACCACGGAACCGCGCTGAGCCAGATCGCCGAGGTCCTCGACGTCCGCACACCGAGTCTCTACAACCACATGCGGTCCAAGCACGAGCTGCTCGAGACGATCATCGGAGACACCGTCCGCGGCGTGCTCGACGACTTCCACCGGGCCACCGCGGACCGCGACGACCCGCTGGACCGGCTCTACCACGCCGTCCTCGCGTACTCCCGCCGGCACGCGACGCACCGGCGGGAGGCGATCGTGGTCAACCGGGACACCTCGAGCCTCGACGAGCCCGCGCGCTCGGAGATGCAGGCCCTGCGCCGGGAGCACGAGCACGCGCTGCGGTCGGTCATCGCCGACGGCGTCGCGACCGGGCGGTTCTCGGTCGACTCCCCCGCACTGGCGTCCTTCGCCATCCGGGAGATGTGCGTCAGCATCTCCCGCTGGTACCAGGACGGCGGGCCGATCACGCCCGAACAGGTCGCGCGTGAGTACACGGAGTTCGCCCTGAGCATTGTGAGGGCAGGTCAGCCCTGATGGCGACCGGCTCGGCAAGCCTTGGTTTGGTGATCAGTACTGGGCGTCCTGTGGATAGCCGACTGACGGAATCCCGCTCGTCACGGGCCCTCCGATTCACGCCGGGTGAGCACCAACGGGCCGTCCTCGGTGATGGCGACCGTGTGCTCGGAGTGGGCGGTGCGTGAGCCGTCGGCCGACCGGATGGTCCAACCGTCGGGGTCGAAGACGATCCGATCGGTGGTCCGGGCGAACCAGGGTTCGAGCGCGAGGGTCAGCCCCGACCGGAGCTTCAGGCCGCGGCCCGCCCGGCCCTTGTTGGGGATGTGGAGGTCCTCGTGCATGGTGCGGCCGATGCCGTGGCCGCCGAACTCGGTGTTGACCGGATAGCCGTAGTCGCCGGCCACCGCCCCGATGGCCGCCGAGATGTCACCCAGGCGGTTGCCCGGGCGTGCCACCTCGATCGCCGCCTCCAACGCCTCCTCGGTGGCGCGGATGATCCGCAGGTCGTCCTCCGCTGCGGTGCCGACGACGACCGTGCGCGCCGAGTCGGCCGACCAGCCGTCGACCGTGACCGCGAGGTCCACGGTGAGCACGTCCCCGTCGCGCAGCGTGTAGTCGTGGGGCAGGCCGTGCAGGACGGCGTCGTTGACCGACAGGCAGGTGACGTTGCGGAACGGACCACTGCCGAAGGACGGCGCGTAGTCCCAGTAGCACGACTCCGCCCCACGTTGTTTGATCATTCCGCGCACGTGGTGTTCCAGGTCCAGGAGGTTGACACCGACGTCGGCGAGCCGGCCGACCTCGGAGAGCGCCTCGGCGACGAAACGCCCGGCCACGTGCATGCGCTGGATCTCCGCAGGCGTCTTCAGTTCGATCACGAGCACCTCGCGTCACAGGGTGTTGGTATTTGTATACCGACACGCTACCGCTTGCCGGTATACAAATACCACCCTATCCTGGGAGCATGGTCCGCCAACCGCTCACACCTGAGCAGATCGAAGCCGGCAGACGGCTCGGTGCCCTCCTGCGCCACGCGCGGGCGGGACGCGACCTGGCAGACGTCGCGCACGCGGCCGGCATCTCGTCGGAAACCCTGCGCAAGATCGAGACCGGACGCCTGCCCTCTCCCGGATTCGGGACGATCATCTGCCTCAGCGAGGCGCTCGACGTGCCGGTGCAGGAGTTGGCAGCCACCTGGCGCGGCAGCGGCCTACCGCTGGAAGCCGTCGGGTAGCCACCCCGCGCCGACTACGACTACTACATCGTCGACGCCCGTCGCCGGACCGCTCACACGAACCTGCGACACTTCCGGGCTGGCAGGTCCACCCTCACGGTCAGGCGACGACGAGGCGGCACCGAGGCGGTCTCATCACACGAACGCGGACGGCGCCCACTTCCATGATCGGAAGAAGGCACCGTTTTCGCTGGTCGAACAGTGTGAGCGGGCGACGGGAATCGAACCCGCGTAGCCAGTTTGGAAGACTGGGGCTCTACCATTGAGCTACGCCCGCGTGCCCGACCACTGGATCGGACGTCGACGAGCGTATCCCAGTCTGCGCTCGGGATCATCCCCGCCCCGGCTGGCTCGGACATCCGCAGACCGTAGGACCACTGTCGCGCACCCGGGGTCGGCCGCTCCGACAGCACGAAGCGGTCACCGACGACCACCGCCCGATCGGTCCCACACGCGACGACCTCCCTTGGTGAGAGCAAGCCGCCCGGGCGCTCGACCGGCTCGGGCGACGAGGCCCGAGCCCGTGGCCGGCCACCCTGAGCGCCCGGCGTACGGCCCCGGCTTCCGCCGAGACCGCCAGTGTGGCGGCGGCGAGGGAGATCGTGTGCCGGGAGATGCAGAACACGTCGCGGGGCGGGAACGGAACGCCAATTCGGCGCGATATACCAGGTGTAAGCACGATCCGCACACGAACGATGAGAAGGAAGCGATGACTGCCCTGTCCACCACCTCCCCCCAGGCCGCTACCTCGCAGATCCGTGCGAGCCGCGCCGCGACCCTCGCCATCGGATTCCTGGCTTCCATCAGCGGCCTGATCCCGGCAGCGTTCGTCCTGCTGACGATGTGATCCCACGGCGGGCGGCTGCATCAGGGTCTCGCCGCAATCGCTGACCGCAACGTCGCCGTGCTGCCGGACCTCCCGGGCCACGCAGCACTGGACAAATCAGGTCCGGCCATGCCAAGCGCAGGCCGGACCGATTCGTCTCGTGGCACGTGACTGTCGAGCGGCACCCCGGCGTCCGTCGGTCTCTCCACACCCGTCGAGTTCGGCAACACCAGCCGGGACAGGTGGCTCGCGTCCCTTCCTCGTGGCTCGTCGCCCGCCCCGACGGCAGGTGCAGCGCCTCCGGCGGCAGCAGCGAGTTGTGGCTGTCGGCCGCGGCTCGTTGCATGACAGCTCCAGCGCCATCCGGTGCCCCGGCTCGAACGGGTTCACACAGGGGTTCAGCCGGCCATGTACTCGTCGACCCTCCCCTGCTCGACCGGGATGGCACGAGTGGGTGGCGCCGGCATGCCGGACGGGCTCGTCCGCGTCGCAGATGGGTGGGAGCGTGGCGACCGGCGGCGGCTAGACTATTTCCGACGGGGTGTGGCGCAGCTTGGTAGCGCACTCGCTTTGGGAGCGAGGGGCCGTGGG
>JAKDNL010000459.1 GCA_030451825.1 Pseudonocardia sp.
CGGGTGGTGGGGGGGGGGGGGGGGGGCCCGGCGGGGTTTGGGGGTGCCCCCGGGGGGGCCCCCACGTCCCCCGGGGACCGGGGGACGGGGTCCGGGTGCCTAAAGGCGCTCGCCGGACTCCGGGTGGAACAGGTGCACGTCGTCCGAGGACGGGGTGAGCGAGATCAGCTCCCCGCGCCGGGCGCCGGAGCGGCCGCCGGTGCGCACGACGATCGAGGTCGACCCGCCGCCGTTGTCGTCGGACAGGTGTCCGTAGAGGAACGCGTCGCTGCCCAGCTCCTCGACGACGTCGATCTGGGCCGGGATGCCGCCGTCCGAGCCGACCGTCCACTGCTCCGGCCGGATCCCGACGGTGACCGTGTCCACCCCGGCGGCACCGATCGCCGCGCGTCGCTCCCGGGACAGGGCCAGGTCGTGCCCGGCCAGGCGCACCCCGCGCTCGGTCACCGGCAGTGTGAACAGGTTCATCGCGGGCGAGCCGATGAACCCGGCGACGAAGGAGTTCTGCGGGCGGTCGTAGAGGTCGGCCGGGGTGTCGAACTGTTGCAGCTGCCCGTTCGCCAACAGGGCCACCCGGTCGCCCATCGTCATGGCCTCGACCTGGTCGTGGGTCACGTAGACGGTGGTGATACCCAGCCGTCGCTGCATCGCGGCGATCTCGGTGCGGGTGGACACGCGCATCTTGGCATCCAGGTTGGACAGAGGCTCGTCCATCAGGAAGACCTTCGGCTCGCGCACGATCGCCCGGCCCATCGCGACCCGCTGGCGCTGCCCTCCGGACAGCGCGCGCGGCTTGCGGTCCAGGTACTCGGTCAGCCCGAGCACGTCGGCGGCCTCGCGCACCTTCTTCGCGCGTTCCTCCTTGTCCACCCCGCGCATCTTCAGCGGGAACGCGATGTTCTCCCCGACGGTCTTGTTCGGGTAGAGCGCGTAGTTCTGGAACACCATCGCGATGTCGCGGTCCCGGGAGGCCACGCCGACCATGTTCCGGCCGTCGATCCGGATGTCGCCGGTGTCGATCTCCTCGAGGCCGGCCAGCATTCGCAGCGCGGTGGACTTGCCCGACCCGGACGGGCCGACCAGCACGACGAACTCCCCGTCCTCGACGGTCAGGTCCAGCCGGTCGACGGCGGGGTGCTGCCCGGCCTGGTAGATCCGGGACGCCTGGTCGAACACGACGTCAGCCACGGCGGGCTCCCATCCGTGAGTAGGGATTCACTTGACGGCCCCGAACGAGAGGCCCTGGACGAGCTTGTTCTGCGCGATCCAGCCCGCGATGACCACGGGCAGCGCGGCGAGGGTGGCCGCGGCGCAGAGGCTGGCGAAGTACAGACCCTCGCTGGTGATGAACCCGACCAGGAACACCGGCACGGTGGCCGCCCGGGCCGCGGTCAGGTTCACCGCGAAGAAGAACTCGTTCCAGGCGAAGATCACGCAGATCAGGCCCGTGGCGGCCATCCCGGGGGAGATCACCGGCAGCACGACCTCGCGCAGCGAGCGGGCCAGCGAGGCCCCGTCCATGCTGGCCGCCTCCAGCAGTTCGCGCGGGACCTCCTGGAAGAACGAGCGCATCATCCAGACCGCGATCGGCAGGTTCATGGCCGTGTAGAGCACGACCAGGGTCCAGATGTTGTCCAGCATGCCGATGTAGTTGACCAGAATGTAGATCGGGACGATGGCCGCGACGACCGGCAGCATCTTCGTGGAGATGAAGAAGAACAGCACGTCCTGGGTCTTGCCTACCGGGCGTAGCGAGAGCGCGAACGCGGCCGGGGTGGCCAGCAGCAGCACCAGCACCGTGGACATCACGGTCGCGAACACCGAGTTCAGCAGGTACGGCCCGATCCCGCTGCTGAACACCTCCTCGAACTGGGTCAGCGTCGGGGTGAACAGCAGCGTCGGCGGGTCGGTGTAGGCGTCGGCCTCCTGCTTGAACGCCGTGAGCACCATCCACAGGACCGGGAAGAAGAACACGATCCCCACGACCCAGGCCAGTATGCCGAGCAACGCGTTGCCGGTACGAGGTTTCGCACGTGGTCCTTCTTGAGTCGGTACCACCGCGGAACGCGACGATTCCTCGGTGCTGGTGGACGGAACCATCAGGAGGCCTCCTCGGACCCGGAGAAGCTGCGGAAGATCAGCCGCAGCGCGAACGTGGCGACCACGATCGTGCCGACCACGACGACCACGCCCATCGCCGCCGACTGTCCGACGTCGAAGCCCAGGAACGCGCGCTGGTAGATGTAGAACGGCAGGTTCGCGCTCGCGATCCCCGGCCCGCCCTGGGTCATCATGTAGATCGTGTCGAACGTGTTCACCAGGTAGATCGCGCCCAGCACGACGCCCAGCTCGATGAACCGGCGCAGGTGCGGGAGCGTGACCTCACGGAAGATCGCGAAGCCGGTCGCTCCGTCCACCCGGGCGGCCTCCAGCACGTCGGCGGGTTGGCTCTGCAGCCCGGCGAGGGTCAGCAGCATCATGAACGGTGTCCACTGCCAGACCAGCGCGATCATGACCGAGGTCAGGGGGAACGTCGACACCCAGTCCGTGTTGCCCGCGCCGAACGGACCGAGCACGAAGTTGATCAGGCCGTAGACCGGATCGAACAGCACCGTCTTCCACAGCAGCGCCCCGGCCACCGGTGTGATCAGGAACGGGGTGATCAGCAGTGTGCGGACGAACCCACGTCCGAAGAACCGCCGGTCCAGCAGCAGCGCGAACAGCAGGCCGAGCACCATCGCGAACACCACCGCGCCCACGGTCAGCAGCACCGTGTTCAGCGCGACGGAGCGGAACTGGCTGTCGGTGAACACCCCCGCGTAGTTCTCCAGGCCCACGAACTGCCGGCTGCCCGGCCGCACCAGGTTCCAGGACTGCAGCGAGTAGTAGATCGTGGCCAGGAACGGCAGCTGGGTGACGATGATCACGAAGATCAGCGCCGGCAGTAGCGGGGCCCGCCGGATCCAGCCGTCGGCCCGGGAGCCGGGCCCGCGCGCGGGCCGGGACGGCGCCGGTGCGGTGTCGGTCGTCTCGGCGGTCGCCGTCATTGTTGCGCTCCTTCCTGCTGGTAGCTCTCGCCGACCGTGGTGGCGTACTGCTGGGACTGTTCCAGCGCCTCGTCGACGCTCTTCTGGCCGGCGATCGCGGCGGAGATCTGCTGGCTGACCCGCGTGCCGAGGTCCTGGAACTCCGGGATACCGACGAACTGCAGCCCGGTGTAGGGAACCGGTTGGGCGGTCGGGGTCGACTGGTCGGCCGAGGAGATCGCCGCCAGGGTCAGCGGCGCGTAGGCGGCCGAGGCCTCGATGTACTGCGGGATCCGGTAGGTCGACTGCCGGGCGCCGGGCGGGACCTGCGACCAGCCCAGCTCCCGGCCGACGAGCTGCTGGTAGGGCTTGGACGTCATCCAGGCCAGGAACTTCCAGGTCGCCTCGACCTGCCCCGGCTCCTTCGCCGTGGTCTTCGGGATGGCCAGTGACCACGAGTACAGCCACTGCGACGGGCGCCCGCTCGGCGCGGTGGGCGCCGGCACGTAGCCCACCTTGCCGGCCACCTTGCTCTCCTCGGGGTTCTCGACCAGGCTCGCCGCGACCGTCGCGTCGTACCACATGGCCGCGTTGCCCTGGCTGAACTGCGTCCCGCACTCGGAGAACCCGGCGGACGCGGCGCCGGGTTCGCCGTGCTGGCGGACCAGGTCGACGTAGAACCTGGTCGCCTCGGCGACCTGCGGCGAGTCCAGCGTCGCGTTCCAGCCCATGTCGAACCAGCGGCCGCCGTAGGCGTTGATCACGGTGTCCAGCGGGGCCATCACCTCGCCCCAGCCAGGCGTGCCGCGCAGACAGATACCGGCCATGCCTCCGGCGTCGTCGTCGAGCTGCGCGGCGAGCCCGGCGACCTGCGGCCAGGTCGGGCGGGCCGGCATGGTCAGCCCGGCCTGGGCCAGCAGGTCCTTGCGGTACATCAGGAACGACGACTCGCCGTAGAACGGCGCCGAGTACATGTGTCCGTCCGGGCCGGACAGGGCCTCGCGCACGGCCGGGATGAAGTCGGCCTGGTCGTAGCCGGGGGTCGCGGCCATCAACGGGTCGAGGTCGACGAGCCAGCCGTTGCGCGCCCACTGCGGCGTCTCGTAGTTGCTGATCATTACCGCGTCGAACTCGCCGCCGCCGGTGGCCACCGACGCGGTGATCTTGGCGCGAGCCTCGTTCTCGGAGAGGCTGACGAACTGCAGCCGGATCCCGGGATTCTCCGCCTCGAAACGCGGCGAGAGGTCGATCGCGTCCTCCATCTGCGGGTTGGACACGATCGCGATGGTGATCGTCCGGACACCCTCGGCCGCACCGAGCGACCCGGCGCCGGCGCACCCGGAGACGGCCAGGGTCAGCACCCCGAGCAGGGCGGCGACGACCGCCCGGCGTGGTCGCCCGCGAGCGGTTCGGAGAGGTGGGGCCACGACGATCTCCTCTGCCCTGAGGACGGGGTGCGACGAGCGCTGGATGTGATACGTAACACGTCACACCGACGACCGAGGGAACCGTATGTGGTGTTAACCGCTTGCGCAAGCGGTTGCCTGTAATCTGCGTCGCAGTCGACCGGCTCGTGGGGGAGCCGGTCCGAGTCCGGGGGAGGTACACGATCTCCACCATGGCCGAGGTCGCCCGGCTGGCCGGGGTGTCCACCGCGACCGTCTCGCACGTCCTCAACGGCACCCGCCGGGTCCGCGCCGCCACCCGGGCGCAGGTGCTGGACGCGATGGCGGCGGTGGACTACACGCCGAACCAGGTGGCCCGCTCCCTGGCCACCTCGCGCACCACGACGATCGGACTGGCGCTCTCGGCGATCTCCAACCCCTACTTCGGCGAGCTGCTGCATGCGGTGGAGAACGAGGCCGCCGCGGCCGGCTACACGCTGCTGCTGGTGGACCCGCACGAGGACCCCTCCTACGAGGGGACCGTGGTGCGCCGGCTGCGCAACCGGGTGGACGGCGTGCTGCTCGCCCCGTCCTCGGACGCCGGCGACACTCTGGCCGAGCTGGCCGCCCAGCGGGTACCGACGGTGCTGGTGGACCGGCTGGTCGGCGGCGCGCACGACCAGATCGGGACCGAGAACGTCGAGCCGGTGGCCGAGCTGGTGACCCATCTGGCCGCCGGCGGGCACACCCGGATCGGGTTCGTGGCCGGGCACGCGGGGCTGGCCACCACCGTGGAGCGCCTGGACGGGTTCCGGCTGGGGATGGGCCGCGCCGGGCTGGCCGTCGACGAGACCCTCGTCGTGGACGGGGACTCGGAGTCCGAGCCGGCCCGCCGCGCCGTCACCGCGCTGCTGGACCGGCCGGACCGGCCGACCGCCGTGATCACCGCGAACAACGCCATGACGATCGGGGGAATGCAGGGCCTGCACGCCGCCGGCCTGCGGGTGCCCGACGACGTCGCGCTCGTCGCGTTCGACGACTTCCCGTGGGCGGACGCGTTCCGGCCGCGGCTGACCGTGATCGCCCAGCCGTTCGCCGAGATCGGCCGGGAGGCGGTGCGGATGTTGCTGGCCCGGATGGACTCCCCTGACACCCCGCCGCGCACGGTCCGGCTGCCGGCCCGGTTCGTGCACCGGGAGTCCTGCGGCTGCTGACCCCCCGCCGCTGACTCCCGATCGGCGTCCGACGGGCAACGGACCGCCGCACAGGGGCCCCGGCCCCGGGCCCCCGGCACAGGGGCCCCGGCCCCGGCACCGGGGCATGCGACCGATCCTCCCGCCGAAGATCCGCCGTTAGGGAATAGCAGCGGCCCGACCCGTCGCGTCGCCTCCCGCACGGCGGGTGATGGGGGGCGGCCGGCGTGCCGG